>JBQCDM010000057.1:0-2864 GCA_051961235.1 Nucleicultricaceae bacterium (SeqCode) | reverse complement strand
CGCTTCTATATTAAGATCTATCTCTGTCTCAATAGAATAATCCGGACGCTCTTGGAAGTATGGAACCAGGCTTATGCCACGTTTTGACACCTCCAAGAAGTTATATCTAAACTGGGTGTTAGCATCAATTCCTTCATTTAATTCCTTAAGCGCTTCTGCTGTCTTGGTATCAAGATCGGTTTGCATTTTACCAAGCTCAAGTTTACGAGCTTCTGCTTCTTCAATCCGCGCCTTAGTTGCAGCATTAAATTTAGATTGATTTTTATCGAGTTCCTTTTTGAATGCTTCAAATTCTTGAAGCAATTGCTCAACGTTTGTATCATTTAACGTCTTGGCTTCAAGCAATTTATCTCTTAACACTAAATATGCGTGGTCAATTTCGAGATCAAGCCCAATTTCAGAAGCGCCTTTAGCTATTTGAGCGCTAATTATGTCAATTTGATCATTGATGTTGCTGTGATTTCTTTTTAATGCAGTCGCTGCAACCTCCATTAATTGACGACCTTGTTCATTTTTTAAATTATAGTCGTCTACATTATTTTGAACATTGTTTAATTCTAGAATCATATTAGAGATTTTAGAAGTCATATTCTTTTGTTCTTCTTCCAATGCCTTACGATGATTTTCTAATCTTTCGCCTACAACTATATTGTCAGCAATATTTGTTGCGTAGCTTTGTTTCCAAGGATGCAGCCTATCTCCCGTTAATTCTGGATAAATATCTTCCAGCTCATCTCCTAGTTCTCTAAAGAGGGCAAGGCCTTTGAAAAGGTTAAATTTCACCTTATAATCAGCTTTTGAAATATTCATGAGCTTAAGCGCATAAAAACTTAAATGATCCAGGGTCAGCCGTTTACTTGCAGCAAGTTCATTTGCTTCTTTTTCCATTGCGCTTAAAATCCCATGGCGCTCATCTTCTATGTCAATTTTTTGCTTAAAAAAATTAATAGCATTGGATATGATCACGCCATATTCCTCCAGTGGCTGATCCAAATGATCATGCGCTTTCTTAAGTCCTAACACATACTGAACGAACTCTTTTTCTTTTGGAAATGCTGACTCACTCGGTTGCTTAGCGGCAGGCTGGATTTTCGTTCCTTCTGTGCTTTGTTCCTCAACCAGCTGGCTCTTTGATGCAAAAGCAGATTCAAGAGGAACGAATGCAGAGGCACCTGCGCTCAATAATAATATGATCGATATATTTTTCAGATTCATTTGAAAAATCCACTTAAATCTTAATATAAATTACCATCTAATTATAATTTTCTATGATTCAAGCATTTTTATCTCTACAATTATTATAATTATCTCAAACAAAACTTTCGATAAAATTAAAATTTTCTAAAATTAAATAATTTTTATTACGCAAATCTCTACTATTATTATATTTTTCCAACTTATACGCGCAGACACTCGACAATCAATAATCGAAAAGGGATAATTTTGAGCTAGAAGGACGATTGCTCCTGGTTCCATAGAGTTTTGTCAACAGAAAGGCATTTTGCTGATAAAGGCTCAACACTTCCCATTGAATCTACACATAGTGACATAAGACATAGAATCACTCGTTTCCATAGAAGGTCAAAAGTAACCTCAAAAAGCTTAGAAATGGCTGACATATCCTTTAAATATTTTTCACTTTTTACTCTCTAAGGATAATTTAGAGAAACTCATCAAACCTTTCTTATGTTCTTTAGCGAAATGTCTCAAAAATAACATCAGGTTAAAAAGAATTGAATTTTCTCAACCAACAAATCATTGACATAAAATGTTATTTTTTTTAAAAAGATAAAAAGACAATGAAATAATATAGGGAAGATACAGACTTTGAAAAAAGACCTATTTAGTGTGTTGAGTTTATTATTAATTCTTGCCATGACATGCAATTATCATAGTGCTTCAGGCAATGAGAGCGTAGAAGAATTCATCGATGAGGACGGTTCTGTTCAAAGTGAATACACTCAATCTCCTTCCGCGGAAGAAATGCCCGTTTTAGAAGATGTAGAGATTGTTGAAACCATAAGCAATTATGTGCCTGGATCAAACCAAGATGTTGTCTTTTCTGAACGCGCACCTGATACCATCGAACATGTTATACGTATTGATGAGCATTCAAAAGCGCGCGAAGGAGAGACCAAAAATAGTTTTCAGGACGTAAAAGCATCAGGGGAAAAGAAAGCAAGTCGCCCCGAACTCGGCTCAACGGCCAACAAAATACGCAAAGTTCTACATCACAATGTGCCGACACTTCGAAAAAAGAAGAAGAGTAATCCGCTCATCGCTGATGCGGAAAATCTAACAGGAAAACACATCGAGCCTATGATTGAAAGTCACCAGGCACTCAATCGTTCTAACGCGTTAGACTCCCAAGCACTCCTTATGAATGTTAACATTGAAGAGCAATAGTCCTCTTTCAATCAGCTGAAAGTTGAAGTTTTATTGATATATTGTGTTCTAAGATCAACAGTTGCCTCAACACCAAGCTTATCGAAATGCTTATCCAGGAATTGTGCAGCTTCTGATCGTCCAAGATCTCTTAGATAGGTTAAAAACTTCCAATCGGTTGAGTATTTGCTGGATTGCCCAAGATTTTTCAATGGCTGATCAGCAGATATAGAATGAATCAACAGATGCCGAAACTTTGATTGATGTTCTTCCTTGAGCATGCCTTCTTTTAAGAGCCTTATGACGAAATCAATCGCTCTAAATTCACGCATTAAAGAAGAATTAAATGAGATTTCCTGAATACGATTGAAAATCTGCTGTGGTGTAATCGGTAGCTCGTCTCGAACCATTGGATTGATGTGAACCACAATCACATCGCGCGACTTGGAACGCGATATTAATGGGAAAACAGGTGGATT
>JBQCDM010000056.1:0-3659 GCA_051961235.1 Nucleicultricaceae bacterium (SeqCode) | reverse complement strand
CGGGGAATAGACCAGCGACGCTCGACACCTTCCCTCTCCTTGGACCAACGGCCATGGAAGGATTGTGGGTTATGACAGGCACCTATCGGGATGGATTTCATCAATCCCCAGTGCTGAGTGAATCCATGGCACGCGCCATTTTAGGTTTACCAAACGACCTTTCTCCCATCTTCAAACCAGAGCGATCTCTCATTCAAACATTCACCAAAGAAGAAAGTATTGAAGAAGCCATCAAGCATTATATGTGTGGCGCTTATGAACGATCGATGAAACTACCTAAAGCAGGGTGGGATGAGGTATTGCGAGAGATGATTTTTAATAGACTGCATTATATTTATGATCAGCTTGAGACCGATTTTGGTCTCACGCCCGATCTTTTTATGATGTTTGAGTTCGCTCCTCATTTTGAAGAAACGCTTGATCGATTTAAATCCTATCTTAACGGTACATTCATTCAAAAGAGAATCAGAGTATTATAGATCCCTCTCTTTAATTATTATTAATAAGGCCCATGTTAAAATTAAAGCATATCCTTAAAAGATAGGTTTAATGACTATGGCTTTTAAAAATCTTTCTGAAATAATACTTCATCGCATACAGGATGCTGTAAAAGCAGATGTAAATATCAAACTCATGAAGATTTTTGGGTGGTTTGGTGTCATTAACTTTCCCCTGTTCTATCTTGTCCCTCAATATCTGACAGAAGGAAATTATGAATCCGTAGTGCTCCGAGGCATCGCTTTTATGTTAAGTCTTGCTCTTGTTTTTGTGGATCGCTGGCCTGCTTCATTAGATAAATTTGTTCCTCTTATTTGGCATTTGACAATTATCTACTGCCTACCCTTTTTTGGCGCTTATATGTTTTTAGATAATATCAATTCTATTTCTTGGTTGACGAATATTACAATCGGTCTTGTCTGGCTCGTCTTAATTACAAATTGGATTACGTTCATTTTGTCTTTAAGTATTGGCGTTTTCTTAGGAGCCACAACACATTATTTTCTGGAGGGTCCAACCTATCTTGATATGGCAGTATTAGGAGGCGCTTTTGCGAACTATATCTGGGCAGTCATTATCGCTGCTATCTTCTCTCATCGAAAAGAAGTGATCCAACAAGAAAAACAGCGAACCCTTCAGATGCAGGCAGGTGCGATTGCACACGAGATGAGAACGCCCCTTGCATCTCTATCGAACATTGGTCTCTTTCTAAAAAAGGTAATTCCTTCATTAGTTAATGATCACAACAAGCTAACATCAGATCAGAGGGAAGAAAACTTTAATGAAAAACGCCAATTTCAAATAATAAAATCACCAGAGATGATTGTAAAAGTAACACGTCAAGCATTCTCATTCATTGATATTATGCTGATGAACTTAAGAGAAGATTTTAAAGATACAGAGATTGAAGACTGTTCCATCAAAAAATGTGTGGAAGAGGCATTAGCAGAATATCCCTTCTTAGGCGATGATCGTTTAATGGTAACAACACAAATTGAAACAGATTTTGAATTCAAAGGAAATTCTCTCCTGATCAAACATATCTTTTTTAATCTTCTCAAGAATAGCATTTACTATGTGAAAGCAGCGAATAAGGGAGATATTACAATTAAGGCCGCCACAGTGGATGGCGGGAATACTCTTTCCTTTAAAGACACTGGGGCCGGCGTTGCATCCGATATTCTCCCACACATCTTTGATAAGTTTTATAGCAAAACCAAATATGGCACCGGCATAGGCCTTGCTTTTTGCAAATCAGTAATGAAAGGTTTAGGAGGAGATATTGCCTGCAAGTCCCAATATGGTGAGTACACTGAATTTATTTTAATCTTTCCACCTCTTGAAAAACCATAAATGATTCTTAACTATTTTATAGATACACTACCCTTGAGTGTATCATGTGCCAAATCTTTAAGGGACTTTCCATGAAATCTGTCTTGCCTTACTTTACATCTACTGAAGTTGTCCTAATAGATGACGATATAACCTTTCTTGAGTCGACTGAACTCCATTTAACAACACTCAATGTCACTCTTAAAACCTTTAACAATCCATTGGAAGCTATTGATTACATAGAAAAACACAATACCGTCCTTACTCCAAAGGACATAAATAAAATACCCCTTCAGATCTATTCATCTAACCGTTTTAAACAAATATCCACCATCATTGTCGACTATGATATGCCAGGTATGAACGGCCTTGAGGTGTGCAGGCAAATCACATCACCTCATATTCAGAAAATTATGCTCACGGGTGCTGCCACTCACAAAATTGCTGTTGATGCTTTTAATGAAGGGCTTATTGATCAATTTATTCAAAAAGATGATCCAGACGCATTGACCAAGATAGAGGGTTCTATCGCCAGGGCGCAAGAACGCTACTTTGAGCTAAAAAGCCATGATTTTACAAGTCAGCTCTACACGGAATATCCTGAAGCAGAAATTCTAAAGGATCCTATTTTTGCGGATTTCGTTGAGGATCTTATCCAAGAAAAACAAGTGCCTGAGTACTATCTCTTAAATGCTATGGGAAGTTTTTTGTTCTTGTCAGAAGAAGGAAATCCTAGCGCCCTCTTCGTCTTCAATGAAGAAGCATTAGAATTTCAAGAAGATATGATTCCAGAAGATGATAGAAACACGGATCTTGCACAAGAAGTCTATGCTAAAAAACAAGCGATCTGCTTTTATCCTTTTAATAATCAAGAGAAGTATGAGTCAGCAAACTGGAAGAGCTATCTTCAACCGCTAAAACGTTTGGAAAGTGAAAGCCCTGTTTTCTATGCCTATGTACCTGATCTTATCAATTTGGATCAAATTAAGATTGTCTCATTTAAGGATTACCTCTCCAAATCGGGAAGGTAATCCAGGGAATGCGTCTTTACTTAAGAAGTATCTATCTGAACTGAACGGTGTGCAAGATCTGTATCCATTAGCCTACAATCCCCAAATGATCGTTTTTGTTACATATTCGCTAAAGCTTCAATTTATCCTCTAAAATCCACCAAAAAGTGTTCCAAAATGGGTGTTTTTAATATAGGGTGTTCCATAACATGTAATTCAAGGTTTTAGGACATTTTATGCTGATAGGATACGCCCGCGTCTCAACTCAAGGCCAGATAAGACCTGAAGCAATAAAGAACTAATTAGCAGAGTTCGAACATAACTTATTGCAAAAATATTTTAAATTTTATGTCCTTCTTAATTGTTTTTATTCATACATTGAAGAAGTAGGTTCGCTAATATCGACTTTCATCATAGAGGCAATCCGTTGTATGGAAGATAAAATCAAACTTTGTTCCCAGTCTTTTAATTTTTCAAACTTTATTAAAAAATCTTCCTGTAGAAGATTAGGAACTTTGGCAATAATTTCCCTTGCAGGGTCCGTGACGCGCACATAAATATTCCGCTTGTCAATGGAGCCTCTATATCTTTCCACATATTTTTTATCTTCAAGCTTATCTAAAATAACCGATACTGTAGCTAAACTTAAGCTAATATTCCTTGATAAAACACTGAGAGAAACATCTTGGGCTTTTTCAATTTCTTTCAGAACAATTAACTGAGGGCCAGTTAATCCATATGCTTTTGTCAATTTTTTTGAGTGTAAATCCATGGCTCTATTAATCTGACGGATAGCAAGCAAGGTTTGCTCTGCTATGT
>JBQCDM010000055.1:0-4719 GCA_051961235.1 Nucleicultricaceae bacterium (SeqCode) | reverse complement strand
TTAATCAGGAAGCGGTGCTTGACCTGACGCGTGAGGAACAAAAGGTTAGCAATACAATTCCAGCTATTCCTCCTGCGGCTGTTGCGATTGCACTCCTTGTGGAAGGAGAACCTCAGTTTACTGGCGGTGTTGGACAGCGCCGACTCATAACATCACTCAATGATCATATTTTTCAGTTTAAGGATAATATAAGGCCTACGGATGTCACCTTGCTGTTGTCTAATCATAGTCAAGATAATGGTGAATGGGTTGATCGATCTAAAGTCAGCATGTCTTTACGCATCACATTGGATGGTGAACATCATTTTTATGAAAGTCTTTCAAATTTTAATGCATCTGATGTGGAAGAGTATGGCAGCATAGTACCATCAGGGCGTGCTTCGCATGTTACAAGCCATAGTGCAGCAACCTCTGACGATAGTTTTAATCTTTTTTGGCGTGAGGTGTTAAACAATAATAGTTGAGTTTTTCGCTTATGAGGATGTGTTGGTTTTGGTGTCTCATTTAAATTTCTTTTCTGGAGAACTGTTTTGATTTATAACTGCAGAACAGTTTATGGTTTAACGTTAAGTGAAAAGAGACTATGACCCAAACAACACTTCCTTCAGTAGAATCTAAGAAAACGCCTGAACAATCTTTTGTGGAGTTTATAAAAGCAGTCATATTTGCTGTGGTAATCGCTGTTTCTATTCATACCGTTGCCTATAAGCCGTTTAACATTCCATCAGGCTCAATGAAGCCAACATTGCTCGTTGGAGACTATTTGTTTGTCTCAAAGTTTGCTTATGGTTATTCTCGTTACTCTCTTCCTTTTAGCCCACCATTATTTGAGGGACGTATTTTTGACCAGAAACCCATTTTAGGTGATGTAATCGTTTTTCGAGGTCCGAATGATGACAGAGATTACGTGAAGAGACTGGTTGGGATGCCGGGGGATCGTATTCAAATGCGTGATGGTATTCTTTATATCAATGGACAACCATGCCCACTTAAACCCATTGAAGACTTTCAAAGTGTGGATGAAGAAACCGGTGAATTGCTGACTTATAAACAATTTATAGAAACACTCCCCAATGGTGTTGAGCATCGTATGATAAAATTAATGCCTTTTGGCTCATCGCGCTTTGATAATACGGAGGAATACGTTGTTCCTGAAGGCCATTATTTTGGGGTTGGAGATAATCGTGATCAGTCTGCTGACTCACGTATTTTGACGGGCATTGGCTATATTCCTGAGCAAAATTTAATTGGACGTGCTGATCTTTTGTTCTTCTCAACAACAGCAAAAATTTGGCAAGTGTGGCTTTGGCTCACGGATGTTCGCTATAATCGACTCTTAACGCGTGTTAAATGAATCAAATGACCAAAGACTCCTATGCATCATTATATGATGTTATAGGCTATACTTTTAAGAATAGCCTGCATCTTCAAGAAGCACTAACGCATTCGAGTCGCCTTGTAAAAGAAGTGTCGCGCAAGCAAGGCGCACTTAAAAGCAACGAGCGTCTTGAATTTCTAGGTGATCGTGTGCTGGGTATGATTATTGCGGAGTGGCTTTATAAAAGATATGAGTGCGAGGAAGAGGGCGATCTTTCTCGTAGGCTCTCTTTTTTGGTCAGTCGTGAAACACTTGCAAAAATTGCAAATTCCATTGATCTGACGCGCTATATATCAAAAGCACGTATTGAGCGGTTTACGGGCGGCGCTGAGAAGAAATCTTTGGCTTCCAATGCGTGTGAGGCGTTAATCGCTGCACTGTATCTGGATGGTGGCTACGGGGCAGCGCAGCATTTTGTGTATCGATTCTGGCAGTCGCATCTCGATTCGATGGAAGAGGCGCCGAAAGACGATAAGTCGGCCTTACAAGAATGGGCCCAGGCCAAAAATTTAGGCATCCCGACTTACACGTTAATTGATCAAAAAGGTCCAGACCATGCACCATCCTTCGTGGTACATGTTGTCGTTGCTGGATACGCTCCTGCTGAAGGGCGAGGCTCTTCTAAAAGAAAGGCAGAACAAGATGCTGCCCACCACTTTATTCAACTGCAAAAAGAAAAACACACATGGTAGATACGCGTTGTGGCTTTATCGCCTTGATAGGCCAGCCTAATGCTGGAAAATCAACACTTTTAAATCACTTGGTTGGTATGAAAATTAGCATTGTCTCACACAAAGTGCAGACGACGCGAAGACGCATCTTAGGCATGATGATCCAAGACAAAGCGCAGCTTATCTTTATGGATACACCGGGTATTTTTGCACCCAAAAAGCGCCTCGATCGGGCGATGGTGCGTGCTGCTTGGTCCGCGGCACAAGAGGCTGATGTGGATTTGGTGATGGTGGATTGCACCCAGCCTTCTCTTGATACTGTTGATAAGATTATCGCTCAAGCGCTTAAGACATCGCGTTGTCTTTATGTGCTATTGAACAAAATTGATGAGGTTGAAGAGCCTGTGGTTCATGCTCTTGAAGAGCACATAAAAAATCATATGCCTGCTGATCGAATTTGGCGTATTTCTGCTGTTAGAGGTGATGGGGTTGAGGCATTGGTTGAGCGTTTAATTTCAGAACTTCCAAAAGGGCCGTGGCTTTATCCTGAAGATCAGGTGACGGATTTACCGATGCGTCTTATGGCGGCAGATATAACGCGTGAGAAGATTTTAGAGCGCATTCATCAGGAAATCCCCTATGATGTGACTGTAGAGACGGATCAATGGGAAACGTTTAAGGATGGATCCGCTAAAATATCACAAACAATTCATGTGCGACGTCCAAGCCAAAAAGCGATTGTTTTAGGACATCAAGGACGAGCTATTAAAGACATCAGTGCAAAAGCGCGCCTGTTGATGCAGGAGGTGTTTGGCATGAAAGTACATTTATTTATTTTTGTGAAAGTTTCAGAAGAATGGATGGACGATCCTCATTTTTATCGCAATGAAGGTTTGGAGTTTAAGTCATAAGGACATAAGGCATGTTATGGAATGATCAAGGGATCATTATTCATACAACGCGTCATGGTGAACGCAATATTCTTGTCTCACTTTTAACGCGTGAACATGGACGATCGAAGGGGATGATGACATTCTCTGCATCCAATCGTCTGGATACTGAACTTGGCACATTGGTGGAGGCGCGCTGGCAAGCGCGTCTTCGTGAGCATCTTGGGCGCTTTCAGGTGGAGCCCATTTTTTCACCTTTCTCAAAGATTGTAAGTTCTAACGAAGCGCTGTTATGCTTAACCGCGGCGTGCACATGGTTAGAGCTTTTGCTACCTGAGCATGAGCCGCATCCCGATCTCTTTGAGGCGATGCATCACTTTATTTATCATGTTGGTGATGCTGATCGTTTATTGCACTACGTGAAGTTTGAAGAGGCTGTGTTGAGAGCAACGGGTATTGACCTTGTTCTGGATCGTTGTGCTGCAACCGGACAAACGCACGATCTTTTTTATATTTCTCCAAGAACTGGACGTGCTGTAAGTGCGGAAGCTGGAGCACCTTACCTAGATAAGCTTTTGAAACTACCAGATTGTTTAAGGCCTGATGCGTTAAGTGAAACAGCATTCGCCGGGGAAGATCTTCTTTTAGGTATGGATGTTCTTGAATATTTTCTTGAGCATTTTGTATTACAGGTGCATAACTTAGGGATACCAAATGTTCGGCAACGTCTTCGCGCAAACGTTGCTCGATCGTTAAATCATCAAGCATCATAATCGGTTGGAGTAGCGTTTAAGATGACCTCAAAAAGTCAAGAGCATATTATTGATGTTCCCCTCGATCAAGCGTTGGGCGAGCGTTACTTAAGCTATGCTATGTCAACGATTATGGCACGCTCTTTGCCTGATGTGCGAGATGGGATGAAGCCTGTTCAACGACGTATTTTGTATGCGATGTTTGACTCTGGGAATACGCCAGATAAGCCTTACCGAAAGTCTGCTAGTGGTGTGGGTTTTGTGATGATGAAATACCACCCCCATGGTAACGATCCTATTTATGAAGCGATGGTTCGTCTCGCTCAAGATTTTTCAACGCGCTATCCGCTCATCGATGGACAGGGAAACTTTGGTAGTATTGATGGTGATAATGCGGCGGCTATGCGTTATACCGAGGCTCGTCTTTCGAAAGTGGGTGCTCAATTACTCGAAGGTATTCGGGAAAATGCGGTTGATTTTCAAAACACCTACAATAATGAAGATCAAGAGCCCCTTGTTCTTCCAACCTTTTTCCCCAATTTGCTTGCAAACGGTGCAACGGGTATTGCCGTTGGTATGGCAACCAATATTCCACCTCATAATGTGGGAGAGATTTGTGCAGCCTTAATACACTTAAGCAAGAATCCGGATGCGTCGGTTGAACATATATTAAAGTTTATGCCTGGGCCCGATTTTCCAACAGGTGGCGTTGTTATTGATGATCCAGCTGTTATTCGAAATATTTATGAAACGGGTCGCGGTAGTCTTCGTGTGCGTGCTCAATATGACATTGAGGAGCTTAAGGGGGGACTTTATCAGATTGTGGTGAGAGACATTCCATATCAAGTGCAAAAGGGGCGCTTGATTGAGAAGATGGCCGATCTGATGTTTGAGAAAAAGCTACCGCTGATAGGCGATATTCGTGATGAATCAACCGTTGATATCCGACTCATCATTGTTCCCAAATCCCGCGCGGTTGATCCTCAAGTGTTGATGGAATCTTTGTATCGAACAACCGATTTAGAATC
>JBQCDM010000054.1:0-2062 GCA_051961235.1 Nucleicultricaceae bacterium (SeqCode) | reverse complement strand
TTTACATTGGTGTGGTTTTAGCGGTCGCTCTTATTTTTAACATGCTTTGGGCTGCTTTTGCAGGCACACTTTTCCCTATCATTATTGATCGCTTAGGCCTTGATCCCGCCATTAGTGCAGGTCCCATTTTGACGACCACAACGGATGTTTTAGGGTATGCAACGTTCTTAGGGCTTGCAAGCACGTTCCTTCTTTAAATCAAAACTTGATTAATACAAAAAAAACCCTATCATCGCTCTAACAATAAAAAAATCGTTTTAACAGAGGAGCCCCTTTATGAATTCTGATCCTATCGTTATTGTGTCTGCAAAACGCTCACCATCCGGCTCATTTTTAGGCGCCTTTAAATCTCTTGCCGCAACAGATCTTGGCGGCAGTGCCATCCGAGCTGTTGTTGATGCGGCAAACCTTGTGCCCAATGAAGTGCAGGAAGTATTCATGGGATGTGTATTACCAGCAGGTCTCGGACAAGCACCAGCACGACAAGCGATGTTTAAAGCGGGTCTTGACCGCTCTACAGGATGCACCACTGTTAATAAAGTGTGTGGCTCTGGGATGCGCTCCATTATGCTCGCGCATGATTTTCTTTTAAATGATCCAAGCGCCATTGCCGTTGCAGGTGGCATGGAAAGCATGTCTAATGCGCCCTATTTGCTTACAAAAGCGCGTGACGGTTATCGTTTAGGGCATGGCACAATTATGGATCATATGATTTTAGATGGCCTTCAAGACGCTTATAAAGGTGGCCAATCCATGGGTGTATTTGCTGAAAATACAGCTGAAAAATATGGCTTCACACGGGACGCTCAAGACCAATATGCCATTGAATCAGGCAAACGCGCTATAAAGGCGCAAGAAGAAGGCCTCTTTAGCCAAGAAATTACACCCATCGAAATTGCTGACAAAAAAAACACCGTCGTTGTGAGCGAGGATGAATCGCCTAAAAAACTTAATTTTGAAAAATTATTAACCCTTAAGCCAGCCTTTCGAGAGAATGGCACTGTTACAGCCGGATCTTCTAGCTCAATCAATGATGGTTCAGCAGCCGTTGTGATGATGCGCATGAGCGAAGCCCATAAGCGGGGCCTTCAGCCACTTGCTGTTATCCACGCTCATGCAGGATTTTCGCGCGAGCCTGAATGGTTTACACTCGCCCCTGTTGGCGCAATCGATCGCGTCATGAAAAAAGCGGGATGGTCAAAAATGGATGTTGATCTCTATGAAATTAATGAGGCTTTTGCTGTGGTTGCAATGGCTGCCATTAAAGATTTGGGTATTACGCATGAAGTAGTCAATGTCAATGGTGGCGCCTGCGCTTTAGGTCACCCGATTGGCGCGTCAGGTGCTCGTATTGTGGTCACACTCATTCATGCCCTCAAACAGCGTAACCTCAAGAAGGGTATTGCTTCTCTATGCATCGGTGGTGGAGAAGCAACAGCCCTTGCACTTGAGGTTTTATAATTCTTTTTGTTAATCGGTTGCCCCAGAGTGAGACGCATTTCCAATACTCACCAAGTATTCAAGGAGACGTTCTCTTTGATCTGGGCTTGCAACCGCTTTAACACCTTGCTGAACACGGAACTGCAAAAGCATCATCCAATCCAAAATATTAAAATCAGGGTGTGTACCATCATCTGCTTTTTGGCCTACGATTTTTGCAATTTTAGTATCACGCATCCATCGAGATCCTTCCTCGGAATTCACGGGGATTTTCATATTTTTAATAGAATCAAGGGGTTGAGTTAGAACAGTACAAATTTCATCCATGCGATGGCCACTTTTAGAGTCAATAGCCTCATAATCCAGAGTTTCAAAATCGTGACCACTCTCAAACTCACGAACCGTCACATCATGACCCAGCCTCATCAATCGATTCGCATAAAGTTTTGTGGCGTCTTGTTTGATCCATTGATCATCCTTGCCCACATAAAAGAAGAGTTTTGAGCCTGTTGAAGCAAGATCTTGATCATGGAGTTGCAAAACAGCCGGCATATGAAGCGCATGAATTTCATCAATCGGATAAAGATTTGGAAGATCAACAAAAGTTGATTTTCTTAACGCT
>JBQCDM010000053.1:0-11091 GCA_051961235.1 Nucleicultricaceae bacterium (SeqCode) | reverse complement strand
TGAAAAAGTAATCGAACTTAATTTGAATACTGATGAAATGGCCATGTTTAAAAAATCAGTCGGAGAAGTCAAAAATCTTATCGATGAGTTGAGCAAGCTGCAGATCCATGCGAAAAGCTCTATCTCTTAAAGAAAATATTTTGTAAGACTCTTCCTCATGCTAAGTTAATTAAATTGTGAAGATCCCTGGAAAAGGTTGTAAATGAAAATACATGAGTACCAAGCGAAGAAAATTTTAAAGTCCTTTGGCGTTGTTGTAGCCAATGGTTATATTGCCTATACGCCAGAGGAAGCACGTCGTGTTGCTGGTGAATTGGGTTCTCCACCCTGGGTTGTTAAAGCGCAGATTCATGCAGGTGGTCGTGGTAAAGGGGGCGGAATCAAACTCGCTCATACGTTGGACGAGGTTGAAAACTACTCCGTACAAATGTTTCAAAAGGCACTTGTCACCCCACAAACTGGGCCAGAGGGTAAGGTTGTTCGTCGCGTCTATATAGAAAAAGGATGTAAGATCAGGCAAGAGCTTTATTTAAGCATGCTTGTGGATCGTGCGACCAGTACGATTACAATGATTGCATCCGCTGCCGGCGGTATGGATATTGAGGAGGTGGCGGCTCATTCACCAGAGAAGATTATCAATCGTTCAATTGATCCTTTTGTGGGCATGCATCCCTATGTGGCACGTGAAGTTGCCTTTGCTTTGGGTTTACATGGCAATGAAGCACTAAAATGCGCGCAGATGATTGTGAGTTGTTATAAAGCTTTCGTCCATTATGATGCGTCCTTGCTTGAGGTAAATCCTTTTGTGGTGACAGAAGAGGGGGATGTTTTAGCGCTAGATGCTAAAGTAACTTTTGATGATAATGCATTGATGCGCCATCCCGAACTTGAAGAGCTCCGTGATATCGAAGAAGAAGATGCGATGGAGCTTGAGGCTGCACGTCATTCACTGAGCTATATTAAGCTTGAGGGTAATATTGGATGTCTGGTGAATGGTGCTGGTCTTGCTATGGCAACAATGGATGTTATTAAGCTTTATGGAGGAGAGCCAGCCAACTTCCTGGATGTGGGAGGAGGTGCTCCTAAAGAGCGTGTTGCAACGGCATTTAAACTTATTTTATCCGATAAAAATGTCGAAGGCATTCTGGTCAATATTTTTGGTGGTATTATGCGATGCGACATTATAGCAGAAGGAATTATTGCAGCAGCAAAGGATGTTGGTATTAACGTTCCTCTTGTTGTGCGTTTAGAAGGAACCAACGTGGAATTAGGAAAGAAGATTTTGGCAAGCTCTGACTTGAATGTAATCTCTGTGGATGACTTAGGTGAAGCCGCCAGGTCTATTGTGCAAGCTGTAAAGGAGGCTGCGTAATGGCTGTTCTTGTTAATTCAGAAACGCGCCTTATTTGTCAGGGCTTTACAGGAGCGCAAGGAACATTTCACTCAGAGCAAGCGCTTGCTTATGGCACAAAGCTTGTTGGCGGTGTAACGCCTGGAAAAGGTGGCGGTAAACACCTTAATCTTCCAATCTTTGATACAGTAAAAGAGGCGATGCATGAGACAGGTGCTAATGCAACGGTTATCTATGTGCCGCCGCCCTTTGCAGCAGATGCAATTTTAGAGGCAATTGATGCAGAAATGCCTTTAATTGTCTGCATTACGGAAGGCATACCAACACTTGATATGGTACATGTAAAACGTGTGCTAGGGACATCAAAATCACGTCTTATTGGTCCAAACTGTCCGGGTATTATTACGCCAGGTCAATGCAAGATTGGCATCATGCCAGGACATATCCATCGCCCTGGTAAGATTGGTATTATATCACGTTCTGGAACGTTGACGTATGAAGCGGTCTGGCAGACAACACAAGTGGGGCTTGGGCAATCAACCTGCATTGGTATTGGAGGAGATCCAATTCCTGGTACGAACTTTATTGATTGTTTGGAGTTGCTCCTTAAAGATCCTGAAACTGAAGGGATTATTATGATCGGTGAAATTGGGGGATCGCAAGAAGAACTTGCTGCTGAATATATAGCAAAATCAACCATTAAAAAGCCAACTGTTGGTTTTATCGCTGGTGTAACAGCGCCTCCTGGCAAACGTATGGGGCATGCTGGTGCAATCATCTCAGGTGGTGAAGGAACAGCAGAAGGCAAAATCCATGCACTTGAAAGTGCAGGTGTGACGGTTGCAAGATCACCGGCTGAAATTGGTATAACAATGAAAAATGTTCTCGATGCATCAAAATAAGATGGCCCGTTGAGACGATAAAAGAGAGACGATTTTTATGCAAGATGATCGATTTTCTGTACCTTCCGATAACGTTTACTATGTGGAACAGCTCTATCTTCTCTATTTAGAGAAGCCAGAGCTTGTTGATCCGAGTTGGCGTGAGATTTTTAAATCCGTTTCGGAAAACCAATCAGATATTGTCAAAGATCTTTTTGGTGCGAGTTGGAATCCACGTCAATTTAAAGAGATACAAGACGATGATGCTCCTAAAAAACTTTCATCATCAAAGGGGACAGAAGCTTCATCGGCTATCAATCCTGATCATATCCGGTTATTGATTGGAAAAGAGCGTCTTTTAAATGCGTATCGACGTTTTGGGCATACACTTTCAAAACTTGATCCGCTTCATCTGGTAGAGCCGGCTGGTCATCTGGAACTTGATCCATCCTATCATGGATTGACTGATGCTGATTTAGATAAAGCATTGCCTGGAGGCACTACCGATAGTGGCGCTACACTCAGAGAAGTTATAGAGAATTTAAAAAGCCTTTACTGTGGCACTATTGGCGCTGAGATTGAGCATATCCGCACTATGGACGAACGGCTTTGGTTGCGTGAACAATTTGAGACTAAGACACGAGAACTTTCAGCAGAACAGAAGAAGCGTATCTATTCGTGTCTTGTTGCTGCTGAGGGATTTGAAAATTTTCTTCATGTGAAGTTTCCAAGTGCTAAGCGTTTTGGTCTTGAAGGCGGTGAAAGTATGATGGCAGGGCTGGATTATTTGGTTCGGACGTCTGCTGAAAATGGTGTTAAAGAAATTGTTTTTGGCATGGCCCATCGGGGACGCCTTAATGTCATTGTTAACATTATAAAGCACCATGCACGAAGACTTCTTGCGGAGTTTCAAGGCAATCATGGGGACGCTGTAACCCAAATTGGGTCGGGCGATGTTAAGTACCACTTAGGCGTTTCAAATGATCGGATGGTTGAAGGTCATCCCATGCATCTGACTCTCATGTCTAATCCATCGCATCTTGAGTTTGTGAATCCTGTCGTTGCTGGAAAAGTGCGCGGTCGTCAGACCAAAATGGATGATAAAGAAAGAAAACAGGCGCTTGGTGTCCTCATTCATGGAGATGCTGCTTTTGCTGGGCAAGGTGTTGTCGCGGAAACATTGCTTCTTGCAAATCTAGAAGGCTATACAGTGGGAGGAACACTGCATTTCATTATTAATAACCAGGTTGGATTTACCGCCTCACCGCATATGCTCAAATCATCTGCCTATTGCTCTGATTTGGCAAAGACGATTGACGCCCCAATCTTCCACGTTAATGGTGATGATCCTGAAGCTGTTATTTGGATTACAAATCTTGCTGCAAGCTACCAAAGACGTTTTGGTCGAGATGCCTTTATCGATCTCGTATGCTATCGTAAATATGGTCATAACGAAATGGATGAGCCTGCTTTCACACAGCCAGTGATGTATCAGGCTATTCGTCAACAACCATCCGTTAAAACGCAATATTATGAGAAGCTGCAATCTGAAGGCGTTGCAGAGACGACGTGGTTGGATCAGATAAGCGCTGATTATGATGCGTACATGAATGCTGAAATGGCGGCTTCTGCAACCTTTAAATTTGGTGAACCTGATTGGTTTAAAGGCGCATGGGAAGGTTTGGATTATCGTTTGGATGACTCAGAACCGAAGACGGGTATTGCGCCCGATCAATTGGAGAAGATTGCACGCGCCATTGCAGAAGAGCCGCAAAATTTTTCAGTGAATTCAAAGATTCAGCGCCTTATTAATGACAGAGCAGATATGCTTCTTAAAAATAGGGTGGTGGATTGGTCCGTTGGAGAAGCGCTGGCATTTGGTTCGCTTCTTAATGAAGGGATTGCTGTGCGTTTGAGTGGGCAAGATTGTAGGCGTGGAACATTTACGCAACGACATGCTGTATACACAGACCAATCAACACAAAATATTTTTGTTCCACTGAATACCATCCGTGAAGGGCAAGCTTTTTTTGAAGTGCTGAATAGCCCCCTTTCTGAAACGGCCGTCTTGGGGTTTGAGCTTGGATATTCCTATGCGGATCCAAAGAGCCTTGTCATTTGGGAAGCGCAATTTGGTGATTTTGCAAACGGGGCGCAAGTCATCGTTGATCAATTTATCTCGTCTGGGGAAGCCAAGTGGCACCGCTTGAGTGGCCTTGTTATGATGCTACCCCACAGTTATGATGGTCAGGGACCAGAGCATACATCAGCGCGATTAGAGCGTTATTTGCAATTATGTGCTGAGAATAATATGCGTGTTGCCAATTGTTCAACGCCTGCCAATCTTTTTCATATTTTAAGACGTCAGATGCATTCAAAAACGCGTAAGCCTCTCATTATTATGACGCCTAAGGC
Source organism: Nucleicultricaceae bacterium (SeqCode) (assembly GCA_051961235.1). GTDB lineage: Bacteria > Pseudomonadota > Alphaproteobacteria > Caedimonadales > Nucleicultricaceae > JBQCDM01. The sequence goes on along the minus strand of JBQCDM010000053.1, from coordinate 6,444 downwards.
TTTGCTTCGTCATAAGCGGGTGGTCTCTTCTTTGGATGATTTTTTGAGTGGTACCGAGTTTCAGTCTGTGATCAAAGAAGTCGATGCAAAGATTAAGCCAGCTGGTGTGAAGCGTGTCATTGTGTGTAGCGGTAAAGTTTATTATGATTTGCTTGAAAAGCGCGAAGCGATGGGAACAACGGATGTGGCCCTCATACGTCTTGAGCAGTTTTATCCTTTTCCGAAGGATGCGCTTATTGAGGCTTTAAAAGTGTATAAAGATGCTGAGCTCGTCTGGTGTCAAGAAGAGTCTGAAAATATGGGCGCTTGGCATTTTGTTGACCGTCGTTTGGAAGAAGTGCTAAGAGGGCTATCTTTTAAATTTGATCGTCCTATTTATATCGGAAGGAAACCATCTGCTTCCCCTGCAACAGGTTTTGCTGAGCACCACCAGCACGAACAAGAAGAGCTTGTTCTTAAAGCATTAACGCTCTAACACGAGAGAGGAAAATATGTCTGAGACGATGCGTGAAATAAAAGTGCCTTCCTTAGGCGAATCTGTTACAGAAGCAACCATCGCCCGTTGGCTAAAGAAAAAAGGTGAAGCCATTAAAGTGGATGAACCTCTTGTTGAGCTTGAAACAGATAAGGTGACTTTAGAAGTGAATGCACCAAGCGCTGGCGTTTTGGTTGAGGTTAAAGCTGCTGAAGGTGCCAAAGTAAACGTTGGTGATCTCCTAGGTGTTATTGATTCATCAGGATCAGCAGCTGTTTCAAGTCCGAAAGAGAGCGCAAAGCCAAGCATTGAATCCTCCATTGTGATAGAAGCACCCAGTAATAAAGCACCATCGCCTGCTGCGACAGCAGAAAAACAGACACAAACGCGTGTGGAAGGCTCATCGCCTGCCGCGCGTAAAATCGCAAGCGAGCAAAGTCTTGATCTCTCACAACTATCTGGATCAGGGCGTGATGGTCGTGTCACAAAGGGCGATGTTTTATCAGCACTTGTTGAGAAAAACACACCAAGCGCTAAATCTTCAATGCAACCGACTTCTTCTAATGGTCGTCTAGAGGAGCGCGTCAAGATGACCCGTTTGCGTCAACGCATTGCTGAGCGATTGAAAGAATCCCAAAACACAGCAGCGATGCTGACTACTTTTAATGAAATTGATATGACACGCTTGATGGAATTGCGTGGAACCTATAAAGACATCTTTGAGAAAAAGCATGGTGCACGTCTTGGCTTTATGTCGTTCTTCATCAAAGCGGCCGTGATGGCACTGAAGGAATTACCAAGTGTTAATGCTGAGATTCAAGGGGACGAAATTATCTATAAAAATTATTATGATATTGGCGTTGCTGTTGCAGCACCTCAAGGGCTCGTCGTGCCTGTGGTGCGTGAAGCTGATCTCTTAAGCTTTGCAGATATTGAAAATGAAATCGTTGCCCTTGGACAAAAAGCAAAAGAAGGTAAACTAACGCTTGAGGATCTTTCTGGTGCTACCTTTACAATCACCAATGGGGGCGTTTTTGGATCTCTTATGTCGACGCCGATCATCAACCCACCACAATCAGGTATTTTGGGGATGCATAAGGTTGAGAAACGTCCTGTCGTTGTAGGTGACCAGATCGTTATCCGCTCTATGATGTATGTGGCGCTGACGTATGATCATCGTATCATTGATGGAAGAGAAGCGGTAACGTTCTTAGTACGCATTAAGGAAGCGCTTGAAAACCCAGAGCGTATGCTCTTAAGCATATAGTGAGTAAAGACGATGACGCAAAAATTTGATGTGATTATCATCGGTGCCGGACCTGGTGGATATGTTGCAGCCATAAAGGCAGCACAGCTTGGACTTAAAGTGGCCTGTATCGACAAACGGCCAACCCTTGGGGGCACGTGTTTGAATGTGGGGTGTGTTCCTTCTAAAGCATTACTCAATGCCTCACAAAAGTATGTGGATGTAGCAACGCACTATCAAAAATTTGGTATCAAAGTTGACAATCCGCGCATTGATTTAGACCAACTACAAGCTTTCAAAGATTCAGTCGTATCAGATCTTACAAAGGGGATTGCGTTTCTTTTTAAAAAGAATGGCGTAACTTTTTTTGAAGGGATTGCATCTTTTGTTAATTCAACCACCCTTGAAGTACAATTACCAGGCAAAGATGAAATTGTACAACTGGAAGCAGAGCGCATTGTTATTGCAACGGGTTCGGATGTCGTCTCACTGAAGGGTGTTGATATTAATGAGAAAACCATTGTTTCCTCAACAGGCGCATTATCACTCAACCCCACTCCTAAAAGGCTTCTTGTGATTGGAGGAGGTTATATTGGGTTAGAGCTTGGCTCTGTTTGGCGTCGTCTTGGCTCTGAAGTCACAGTGGTGGAGTTTGCTGATCGAATTGTGCCTATGATGGACGATGAAGTGGGATCTTTCCTACATAAAACACTGAAGGATCAAGGTATTGCTTTTAAGCTTTCCACAAAGGTTGAAAATGTTGAAGAGTCAAAAAGCGGATTGAAGGTGACAGTGGCTTCTGTTGAGACTAAGGAAACAGAAATCTTAGAAGTTGATGTTGTCTTGTCCTGTGCGGGACGCAGGCCCTACACAGATGCTCTTAATCTCAAAGTGGTTGGTGTTGCGGTTGATGAGGGTGGACGCGTTCTTATCAATGAACACTTCGAGACCAATATCAAAGGTATCTATGCGATCGGAGACGTTGTGCGTGGTCCTATGCTCGCACATAAAGCGGAAGAAGAGGGTGTTGCACTTGCTGAATTTTTGGCAGGCCAAAAGCCTCATATTAACTATGATTGTATTCCGTCTGTTGTTTATACCCATCCGGAGGTTGCCTCTGTTGGTAAAACAGAACAGATGCTGAAAAAAGAAAATATTCCCTACACGGTTGGTAAATTTCCTTTTCTTGCAAATAGCCGTGCTAAGGCAAATGCGGATACGTTAGGATTTGTGAAAATCTTATCACATAAGGGTTCGGATGAGGTGTTGGGGGTTCATATTGCTCATGCTGAGGCGGGAACAATGATATCAGAAGCGGTTTTAGCCATGGAATTTAAGGCGTCTGCTGAAGATATTGCACGCACATGTCATGCGCATCCTACACTCAATGAAGCAGTTAAAGAAGCGGCTCTAAGCGCCTTTTCAAAAGCAATACATATATAAATATTGTCATATAAAAATAAATAAAAGGGAGGCTCCCAGATGACAATGCCATTAAAGAAATCCATACCATTGGTATGGATTATGATTTGCTCCATCTATTGTTTTTCTGCCATAGAGACGCAAGCGAGTTCTATAAAAGATGTGATTGATGAAAATCCCTCATCAAACAGTGAAACAAAGTCTGTACAGACATCTTCCGCAAAAGACTTGATAGATGAGGAAGATTCGGATTCCCCTGATGCCTCTCATTCTCCTAATTCCCCTTGTTCCCCAGTTTATACTGATTCTCAGTCTTCTTCTGATAATGAATCTGCGGCACTATGTCTTGAAGAAACATTTGAGATCTATCAGAAGAGGGCCTTTTCTTCTAATTTGGGGCATGTTGCATTGGGAGAAGGATTATATCTTGAAGGGGTGAATGATTGGCCAGCCTATGAATCTATTGTGGGATACAGTTATAAAAGATCACCTCAGTATAGAGAGGTGATTGGAGCGAATATCATTGAAAAAATAATGACGTCTTATCAAGGCGATGAAGCGATGCAGCATAAGATTATCCGGGTGCTCCAAAAAGAATCGGATGATGCAGATTTAAAGCTAGTCGGTGTACTTTTTCTCTCACGTTTTCTAGATGATCCAACCTCAATCCTCATTAATGATTTTGGCGTGGATGAAAGCATACATCCTTTCAAATCTCATATTTTAAGAAAGCTTTTTGAGCTATATCCATCGGGGTTGCCAGGAAATTTGTATTATTTATATTCGTTGAATTTTAATAACGTGGATAAAGATTTATGGAATGCTGAATTTAAGACGCTTCATGATAATGGCTTTCACGAGCAAGAAGTATATGTTGAGCTTGAGGAGGATGAGTTAGTCTGTATTGAATCCGCGGAATTTTATGAAAATTATGACGCTCGTTACAAAGGCAAAAAAGTTCATTCATTCACGTTTGTGCGACTCCCCTTAGACGGAAACGAAAAAAGCCATAGCACACAATTTTCTGGATGATATGGCTTCTAATCGTAGATCGCTTTTATAGTGCTTCTTGAAAATAATCAGTCGTTCTTTGACGTTTAGGATTCGGCGCCTTGGATGTGCGACTTTTTGTGCGATCGTTTTGTTTTTCTCCTAAAATTTCTCCAAATCCTCGTTCTTCCGCGTCATGTTTTGCAAGCTCAACGCCGCCACCAATGCTAGCCGTTTCAATAAATTTTTGTACTTTTAGAGAAGGCTCATCAGTATTGATGAGATAGGCATATGCTTGTGTTGTGCTGCGTCCAACACGACCTCGAAGCTGTACGAGTTCAGACGTGCCAAACTTGGTTGGATCTTCTATGAAAATGGAGTTAGCTTTTGGCACATTAAGACCAACGCTTACAATTTTAGTGCATACCAGAACATCAATAGTCCCCATTCTAAAGTTTTCCATCACTTCGTGTTTTTGAGTGTCTTTCATCTCACCATGAAGCATTACAATCTTTTTTTCAGGAAAAAGAGTGGTCCATCTTGTGTAGGCCTCATCAATATTAGGAGAAATCTTATGCGTTACATAGTAGATTTGACCATCTCGATCAAATTCTTTTTGAGCCATTTTTTTTAGTTCAACATCACTTGAGTCTATACTGAAAGTTTGTGTGTTGACGCGGCCAACGGGGGGTGTCTTCAGTTCAGAAAGAGACATGAGTCCTTTTTTGATGAGGTTAAAAGTTCTCGGTATGGGGGTTGCAGACATCCATAAGACATGCGCATCTTTGAATTGTGCTTTTAAGGTTTCTTTTTGCTTCACGCCAAAAAGCTGTTCTTCATCAATGATAATCAGTCCAAGGTTATTAAATTTTGCTTTCGCATTAAATAAAGCACTGGTGCCAACAATGACTTGAGCATTTCCGCCTTTAATGAGGGTATCGCGTTTACGTTGTTCACTTACTTTGCTGACCGAGAAATTAATCACGTCAATACCAAGGGGTGAAAGGCGTGTACTGAAGTCATTGTAATGTTGACGAGCGAGGGTTTTACGAGGTGCTACAACCACGACTTGTTTTCCTTTGAGGCTGACAAGACAAGCCGCGCGCAGAGCAAGTTCAGTTTTACCAAAACCAACATCACCAACAACCATATGATTCATTGGCCGGCCCGATGCAAGTTCCTCTTCAATCTTACCAATGCCTTTAATTTGATCGGATGTAAGTTCATAGGGAAATGATTCAGCCAGTTTATGATAGCTTTCTTCAGGCATGATGACTTCAACATTCATCTTTGATCTATTTAAAAGCGCATCTTCTAAGTGGCTTTCAAGTTTTGATTTTGGTGCGACAGTTTGGCTGCTCACAACCGGTGATGGAGAAGATGCTTGATGAGGGTTATTAACTGGTGTTGGCTTCACGATATATGAAGGACTCATTACAGATGTAGAAAGAAATGTTTGTTGAGGGCTAGATGTTGTTTGTCTAACGACATGTGAGGGGCTCATTACAGATGGATAAATCATTGGATGAGAAGGAACGGTGCTTAGTCCTGCATCTGGATATAAACTGGAATGATATGTTCCTTGCATCGCAGGGGATGAATAATGGCTGTGGGGTGATAGTGCATTAACCATTGTACTGAAAGAAGGTAATGGTTCGCGCGTTTCAGGAAATGCATAGGGTTGTATATTATGATACTGTAAATCAGGAGAAGCCGATTTTGTATAATGCGCTAAGTCAGGGTTAGGCACGAGAGTACGATATTCCTCTAAGCCAGGAAGAAAGCCTGTATAACTTCTAGGTCCACTCAAAAACTCAAAATTGTTTTCCTCGTAATCACTGAAATAGGGGTTAAGATTTAAAGATGCTGATGAGTACTCACCATTGAGGGAATAATATTCATCAGGATCAGTGCTAAGAGGTAGGTAAAACTCAGAATCCAGATGAGGAAAATTTGTGTTCCACTCACTGCTATCATTAAGGGCTGAAGCCTCAAGCGATGTAGATGAGATAACAGTAAAAGAAAAAATAGCGGCGGTTAAGGATACAATAAACATTTATCACTCAATTGTCAGTTTGGAAACAATAGAGTGATAAACAAATAAAAAAATAATGTCAACTAAACAAAGTAAAATAAAATCAGCTTTTAATATTTTTTATTAATTAGTTTTCTGTGTGTAAGGATTGTATACTTCACGAATAAAGAATACGCTAATAATGGCAATAAATGTTGCAATCGGCATAGTTGCAAGTCCAAAGTAAAAATCTTTAACAGAGTAGACAATATTGTTTTCTACATCATTTGTACACGA
>JBQCDM010000052.1:0-5686 GCA_051961235.1 Nucleicultricaceae bacterium (SeqCode) | reverse complement strand
TAAGAGTAATAAGCTCATATTCCCGGATAAAAAATATCGAGACAAGCTCGTGTTAACGGCTGGTAACACGCCTAAGTATCAAAGGATGATGACGCGGGCGATGACTAAAGTCAGAACCGGTAAATAGTTTTGAGAATTGTGGATAGGACACACAAGTTTAATATAATGATGAGGTATCAATGGCTCTAGCAGATCGCCCCACCCAAGGTCTTCCAGCATGGCAGGATCCTAAGGCTCAACCCTATATTGTTGTGGACCATGTATCCAAAACGTATGAGGGTTTCCCGGCCTTGAGTAATGCTTATCTGACGATATATCAGGGAGAATTTTTCTCACTACTCGGTCCTTCTGGATGTGGAAAAACGACGCTGCTTCGCATTTTATCGGGTTTTGAAACCCCATCTTCGGGTGTCATTTATATTGATGGCTCAGATATGACTGTGGTTCCGCCTTATGAGCGACCTGTTAATATGATGTTTCAATCTTATGCACTATTCCCCCATATGACCGTTGAACAAAATGTGGCCTTTGGCTTAAAGCAAGAGGGGATTCACAAGGACGAAATTAAAGAACGCGTTTCGCAAATGCTTGAGCTCGTTCATATGACTAAATATCGGGGACGCAAACCCCATCAACTTTCCGGTGGGCAGCGTCAACGTGTGGCTTTAGGGCGTTCTTTGATTAAGCGTCCAAAATTGTTGTTGCTCGATGAGCCCCTTGGTGCACTTGATCGTCAATTGCGCGAGAAAACGCAGTTTGAATTAGTAAGCATTCAAGAAAAATTAGGCATTACCTTTATCATGGTCACACATGACCAAGAAGAAGCGATGACCATGTCGACCCGCATTGCGATTATGGAAGAAGGAAAAATACGCCAAGTGGGGACGCCAACGGAGATTTACGAATATCCAAACTCGCGTTACGTGGCGGATTTTATTGGCGATATGAACATCTTTGAAGGTATTGTGATTGAAGAAGCAAGGGATCATGCAATTGTGCACTCTGAGGGGGCAGGGTGTGATTTGCATGTGAGCAAAATTTCATCGGCTCCCGTGGGGGCGCATGTTGCCGTTGCGATCCGGCCTGAAAAAGTATTTATCACCAGCGAACCTATGTCTAATAAAAAGAACATTATGCAAGGAATCGTAAGCGAAATTGCTTATCTTGGCGATGTTTCCATCTACCATGTGGAACTAGAATCTAAAAAGAAGGTTCTTGCAACAGTGACGAATCAATTTCGTTTGGCTGAGCGACCCATCAATTGGGACGATCAGGTTTACCTCTCTTGGCGCCCCGAAAGCGCTGTTATTTTGACGGGGTGACGTGATGCGACGTTTTTTATCTATCTGCGATCGTGTGTTGGAAAAACTTTACCTCAAGAAGGTTTTGGGGCGAGGCTTAGTGATTGCTATCCCATACGGATGGCATATCCTATTTTTTCTGATTCCCTTCTTCATCGTTGTACGCATTAGTTTTTCTGAAGGACTCTTTGCAAAACCACCTTATACACCCATTTTTGAGTGGGTGGATGATGCGATCATTCAGCTGCGTCTTAGCTTGTCGAGCTATCAAGCTCTTTTTGAAGATCAAATTGCGGAAAACCTTTATATATCATCCTATTTTGAATCTATTATGGTTGCAGGGCTTTCAACGATCGCCTGTCTTTTAATAGGCTACCCCATAGCGTATGGCATTGCACGTGTTTCGTTGTCATGGCGCGTCCCGCTTTTAATGCTTGTGATTCTGCCTTTTTGGACGTCTTTTTTGATTCGTGTGTATGCGTGGGTTGGTATTCTCAACAATAAAGGAATCATCAATACCTTTTTGATGAATTTGGGTATTATTCATGAGCCCTTGTCATTGATTAACAACACATTTTCTGTTGCTGTTGGTATTGTGTATTCGTATCTTCCTTTTGTGATTTTGCCGCTTTATGCGACACTGGAAAAGTTGAATCCTATGATGCTTGAAGCAGCCTATGACTTAGGGTGTAAGCCGTTTAAGGCTTTTTTGACGATTACGTTGCCGCTCTCCATGCGCGGTATTATGGCAGGTGGTATGCTCGTCTTGATTCCAAGCATTGGTGAATTTGTGATCCCTGAGCTTTTGGGCGGATCAGACAGCTTGATGATTGGTAAGACCTTGTGGAATGAATTTTTCCTGAATCGAGATTGGCCTCTTGCAGCAGCGCTTGCTGTTGCTATGCTGGTTCTCTTAATTTTGCCCATTTCTTTGTTCCAACGTGTTTTGAAGGAGCCCGGAGATAAATGAAGTTTGCTCGTAGTCGCGCCTTATTTACGTTTATGGCCTTTGGATACGCTTTTTTATATGCACCCATTGTGCTCCTGGTTGCTTATTCATTTAATGAATCTAAGTCGTCATCTGTTTGGACAGGGTTTAGTCTCAAGTGGTATAAAGCCTTGCTCTCCAATCAAAATGTGTTGGATGCAGCATGGTTGAGTCTTAAAATTGCATTTATGACGGCAAATCTTGCTGTGACCATCGGTACCATTGGCGCCTTGGTCATTGTGCGGTTTAAAACATTTAAGGGTAAAAGCTTTTTAAATGGATTGGTGACCGCACCGCTTGTGATGCCAGATGTGATGACAGGGCTTGCTCTTCTCCTCATGTTTGTGGTTTTAGGGCAGCTCATTGGATGGCCAGCAGAGCGTGGTATGATCACGATTATGCTTGGACATTGTACCATTGCGATTGCTTATGTCTTGGTTGTTATTCGTGCACGGTTGGTCGATTTTGATATTCACCTTGAGGAAGCGGCGCTCGACTTAGGTGCGCGCCCTATGACGGTATTTTTCAGAATTACATTACCCATTATTTTTCCGTCTATTGCGGCAGCTTGGCTTTTAGCGTTTACGCTATCTCTTGATGATGTAATCATCGCCGACTTCCTGTCAGGTCCTGGTTCTACAACACTTCCTATGCTTGTTTTTTCGAGTATTCGCTTAGGTGTTAGCCCTGAGATCAATGCTCTTGCAACAATCATTGTGAGTGTTTTAAGTATTGGCATTATTGTTGCAGGTGTTGTTATGAATCGACGCTTGAAAATGCAAAAAAGAAGTTAATTTATGAATAGGAAAAATTGACGATGTCTCAAATCGAAACGCATAAGCCTACAATTATTGTGATTGGTAATGAAAAGGGGGGAACAGGTAAGTCGACCATATCGATGCATCTTTTAGTTCACTTTATGCGATCAGGATTTGATGTTGCAAGTATCGACGTGGATGCGCGCCAAGGTACGTTGTCGCGTTATCTGGAAAATCGAGCTTCTTTTTGTAGTCGTAATAACGTGACGTTGCCGATGCCAACACATGTTCCGATTTATAGAAGCCAAAACTCGGTGGTAGCGGAAGCAGAGCGCGAAGAAAAAGAATCCTTTGATGCACGTCTCGAACAATTTAAACACAAAGATATTCTATTGGTCGATACGCCTGGAAGTGATACGTATCTCTCGAGATACGCGCATTCTCATGCTGATATTCTCCTCACACCTCTAAACGATAGCTTTATCGACCTCGATCTTTTAGCGCGCGTGGATCCTGTAACAGGTAAAATTGAGCGACCCAGTACATACTCAGAGATGGTGTGGGAGCAAAAAAAACAACGTGCTATGCGTGGATTGCGTACGTTTGATTGGATCGTGGTGCGTAATCGACTGAGCCCTCATCGGGCAAAAAATAAAATACAGATGCAAAAAGCCCTCGATACATTATCCGCGCGTATTGGCTTTAAGCTTGGAGAAGGATTGGGTGAGCGCGTGATCTTTCGAGAGCTTTTTCTAGAAGGTCTCACCTTGCTTGATTTGAAAGATGCAGGTATTTCAATGTCTCTTTCACATTTTACCGCTAAGCAAGAACTGAGATCTTTGCTGATGATGTTACCATTGCCAAAAAAAGCATCAGAAGAATCTGCAGCAGAAGCTCTTTAATCATATAAGAGTGATCACGCAGCTTTTGTTCATTATTTATTGAGACTCCATTCAATTAAAGTGGCGAATTTTATGATCATTCCATTGATTATTTTAGAATATTCTTGTCAGTTTGAGTTTATTTAGATAAGTGTAATTTTCATAGAAAGAGATCGTGAAGAGAGTGATGAAGAAAATCCGAAAAGCAATCTTTCCCGTTGGTGGTCTTGGAACACGTTTTTTGCCAGCCACAAAAGCGATGCCAAAAGAGATGCTTCCCGTTGTTGATAAGCCTCTGATCCAATACGCTGTGGAAGAAGCAACAGCAGCTGGGATTGAGGAGTTTATCTTTGTAACTGGGCGCGGCAAGGCTGCGATTGAGGATCATTTTGATTATTCTGTCGAACTAGAATCCATGTTGCAAGAACGCGGTAACAAGCAAGCGCTTGATATTGTGCGTCAATTCATTAAGCCAGCTGGATCTATTTCTTATATTCGCCAACAAGAGCCACTCGGGCTTGGGCACGCGGTTTGGTGCGCGCGCCATCTTATCCATGATGAGCCATTTGCTGTTTTATCTGCTGATGATTTTATGCATTGTAAGACACCGTGTCTTAAGCAAATGGTTGACCAATACACCGATGGCATGATGGTGGCTGTTGCAAATGTTCCAAAAGAACAAGTGTCCCGTTATGGTATTTTAGATGTGGAAAGTGATAACGGTCTTTTGGTGAAGGCACGCGCGGTTATTGAAAAACCGAAGAGAGATGAAGCACCGTCTAATGTGGCAATTGTGGGGCGATATATTTTGCCACCAGACGTTCTAACGCAATTATCGCATCAGGAAAAAGGCATTGGTGGTGAAATTCAATTAACGGATGCTTTTATTCCCTTGCTTTCAAGTCATGACTTCTATGGTTTGCGTTATGAAGGAACGCGCTATGATTGTGGTGCGAAGGCCGGTCTTATTGCCGCCAATGTGGCTGTTGCGCTGACGCGAGATGATCTAAAGTCAGATGTTTTATCAACGATTCGAGAGGTTCTAAATGCTGATGCCGCTCGAGCGTCTATCTAAGAGGTAACAAGATGAAGATTTCAATTATTGGCAGTGGTTATGTAGGACTAGTCTCTGGAACATGTTTTGCCGAATTTGGTTTTGATGTAACATGCGTTGATAAGGATATCCGTAAAATTGAATTGCTAAAGCAAGGGGTCATGCCCATTTATGAGCCTGGTCTAGAACAGTTGGTCTTGAAAAATCAGGCTGAGAAGCGTTTGAGATTTACAACTGACCTAAAAGAAGCCGTGCAAAATGCAGAAGTAATCTTTATTGCTGTGGGCACACCAACACGCCGTGGAGGAGGGCATGCGGATCTCTCTTACGTTTTTGCGGCTGCTGAAGAAATCGCGGGATATATGAACGGCTACAAAGTGATCGCAACGAAATCCACAGTTCCAGTCGGAACAGGTCGTAAGATCTTTGAGTGTGTAAAAAAAGCAAATCCTAAGGCAGAATTTGATGTGGTATCCAATCCCGAATTTTTGAGAGAAGGATCTGCTATTGAGGACTTTATGCGCCCCGATCGTGTTGTCATTGGTGTTGAGTCTTCGCGAGCGGAGACTATCATGCGTGAGTTGTATCGCCCACTCTTTTTGCTTGAAACACCTATTGTTGCAACAACTCTTGAGACATCAGAGCTCATTAAGTATGCTTCCAATGCTTTTCTGGCGACAAAAATTGCTTTTATTAATGAGCTT
>JBQCDM010000051.1:0-4879 GCA_051961235.1 Nucleicultricaceae bacterium (SeqCode) | reverse complement strand
AGCACGGCCATGAAGGGAGATTCTTGTTTGTCTTCAAGTTTCAGACGACCCACAATCATCCGGTTATTCTTGGCTATGTCCAAGATGACTAGATCGCGCACACCGCTCAGGCTAATACTGGCATCTGTCAGCAATTTTGGGATATCGTAGATCCAGACTTGGGACGTTGTGTTAGGATACGCGCTCGTTCTGCCAAAGACAACAGGCCCATCGTTGAGGAACATCTCAAGGTCGGTTGAAAATGCACTGAGCTCTTGACGGATGCCACGTTGATCAGCGAGTTGCCTATTTTGAACAACTATAACCCTGTATATTAAGTGAAACGAAAGAATGACATAGTCATGTTCATGACGATTGAAAAAATGATTGTACCTAGAAAGTTAGTGGCGCTTCTGATATGTTCAAGCTCAATGAATTAGTTCTGTTAGTCGAAAAAGGTACTCTATGTCTGAATTTCCTCCGTGCCCTCAATGTGGTTCTTCGTATGTTTATGCAGACGGTTCTTTTCTCGTTTGTCCAGAGTGTGCTCATGAGTGGTCTGAGGCCGACACAGCAAACGACACCCTATCTCAACAACAGGTTGTTTGTGACGCCCATGGCACTCTACTGAAAGAAGGAGATACGGTTACTCTAATTAAGGACCTTAAGGTAAAAGGCTCGTCAACAGTCCTTAAAGTGGGAACAAAAGCAAAAATCACCCGCCTTCTAGACGGAGATCATAATATTAATTGCCGACTCCAAGGGGCAGGAGCTATGGAGTTAAAATCAGAATTTGTAAAGAAAACTTCGGACTAAACTAAAGGATAGTGCCAGAAAATTAACTTGGCTATCCGCCACATGAAAAATCAATGCCTGAATAATTACTCTAATCTTGAGGCGTTGGCACTCTTAAGAATCCTGCCGATGTAATTTTGATAGAGGACTAAATCAATAAAGCACCCGGCTGAATGCGACCGAGTGCCTTATTTTTGATATAGATCGTTTTTTTTACCTTATTTGGTAAACCAAGAATTTTGCACACGCCACCAATCAAATTTGTTCTGTCCATATGTTAACGTGATATCCTTATTATTCATCAAATAATTTTGCACCGCAGACCACATACTCTTAGTGGGTTCGGGAAGCATTGCTCGAAGCTCAACAAGGGTGTTTTGGACATCCTCATAATCATAAGAATATCCTTTGTTGCGCCCAAATTTTATGTGTTCATCCACCCAACTATTAGGCATGGCAAGCAATGTGATAATATTAAGCATTGCCTCTGACTGCTCCATTTTACTGTTTGTTCTAAGAGATTGCTTCCTTTTGGAGTATATAAGCTCTAGATTCTTCTTTACATTGGATGCATCCAACTTTGCTGTGCTGATCACATCTTTGATTTTTGCAGTATTTTCACTAATTTTTCCTACAATCTGCATCATCTTTTGATAAATCTGTTCCACATTATAATTTTTGTTATCAATACTAACCGTATCAAATCCCTGCGAAAAAAGACCCTTGATGGCTGTTGCATCAGCGTTTGACGTGCACAAAAGCGCAACAAAAAAAGCGCTTGCGAGATACTTTAATTTTTTCATTTTAAATCCTCCTTATAGATTTCACACTTCTTTGCACCACTCTTGCAATCTTATCCTCAAATTTTTCCCTTAATCACTCAAAAATGCGTAAAGGGTTTGAGATTAAGAATTTCAAAAGAGAAATTTTTCTTAATAATGCCACTATAAACTAGTATTGATTATTTTTTGATTAAGAACAGAATTTCCTGGATGTGTTCCCAGGGTTACTTTCCCACTTTAAAGAATCTTTGAAGAGATTGAGTTAAAGGAGATAATAAACATTGTTGGAAGCGCCAACGTAGATGGTATCAGGGTCGCGTGGCAGCATATGCAGAACCACAAGCCCCCGATCCGATTGGGGGCGCGAAATCACATGATGTACAAGATCATTATGGTCTTGCTTCAGCAACAAGGATACGCCAACACCTGCAAAAAGAGGGGGGATGTTTTCTTGAATTTTAGGGATGCTATCTAACAGTTGTTTTGAAAAGGCTCACTTTTAGTTTTCTAAAAACAAAAGAGAAAAAACTGGGACATACTCTCGATCGACAAAAGATCCATTTTTAATCTAAGATTTTGATCACTTTAAAAATTAAGACTAATTAAAAGGAAATCCATAAAACTAGCTAAAAAACAGTACATAAACAGATTAAATAATAAAAAGAATAATCAATAAAATTATACATAATATTACAATTTTTATTGTTTCATTAAAAATATCATCTACTTTTTGCTTTTTTATTGACACATAAACACATTGATCAATATTAATTATTAAAATTTATACTTTAGGATTATTTGTTGTGTTTAAAAAGTTTATATATTGTGGTGTTTCTCTTTCTCTCCTTACTGTGCTTTTCTCAAACGCAGATGCTTGTAAAAGATCGAGAGACGAAAGCGTTTCTCATGAAGAGCATGATGATACAGGCGACCAACCATCAGCTAAACGCCAAAAAATTGAAAACTCTTTTATTGTCATTGATAGTTCTCAAGACATGGGATCTTACATTTCTTCTCCGCATGTCGAGGTTGTCGACTTTAATAAATTTCCGACAGCCGGCAGAGATGCTTTTTGGGCTCATCATCCGCACAACCCGTCTCAAAAAATTTTGTTTGTCCCCTCCATACACACCCTTAATCTTAGGTTCATAAACCCTACTTTAATAAGAGCTATGAAAGAAGCTGACTTTCTTGTTGTGGAAAGCAAAACAAAAACAATAACATGGGATGATGCATTACTCTTCCAACGAAGTCTTTACTACGACATAAAATCTCTCAAGCTCAATGGGGCTATCCGAGAAACCCCTTTTGAATTTCAAGATAAGCCTTGGACATCTGCTATCCCTAATGCAACACTACATAGCATTGAAAAATTATTTAAGATAATTTGGGCGACACGCCTTTAAGTGGCATCCACCCATTTATTGTAGCGGTTACGTTGCGACGCATGCGTTCCATAAAAGAAAAATTAATGGGCGCAATGGATGAGCAAATTCTTAAAGAATTTACGCTGAAAAGAAAACCCATCTTTTTTCTTGAAACAATAGGAGATCTTGTGGCAAAGGTTTGTCAAAAAACGAATACAGAATTGATCAGTCAATTTTTCATAAAACAAACCACGTTAGAAGAAATTATATGTGATGCGCAACAGCTTGAATTGTTAAGCAAAGAGATGCCTAAACCACACTACGAAAAGGTCAATGAATGTGGAGCAATGATGGTTCAACAATACTATTTAAACCCTCAATTTGCCAAGAAAATAATCGATCAAGATCTTATCAAAAGAAATACTTTATGGATCCCTAGGCTCATGCAGTATTTTGCAGACCATCCGGATAAATCTTTTGTGGTTGTCGCCGGTGCTGCTCATTTTCCAAGTGATCATGGAATATTAAAGCTTCTTGCAGATTTGGGTATGTTTTTCAGCGTTTTCGATCAAAGCACAGCTCAAAATCAAAAACCCCTCCCTCCATTTAAAGCCAAACAACCCGAATATAAGTTGGAGAAAGAAATTGCAGCCGCGGAAGAAGAAAAAATAAAAACCCGCACCAAAGCATTGGACCTTGCAGATGTTTTCCTCAAAAAAGATCTTCCCACATTAAATACCCATTTTGGCATAGATCAAAAATTCGTTGTGAATATATCGGAGCTTGTGATTACTATGTTTCGCATTTTAAAGACCAAGCCAGGGCTTGTTCCTGCCGAGTACAGAATATTGCTGATGAATTACATTATGACTAAAGATGCGATATATGATGCCCCCGAAATTACTGACAAAAATAAAGCGTTCGAGATGCTTCATGCGAATCCTCTATTAACCTTTGAGCAATTAAAGCAAGAAGCTAAAGCAATAAGCGCGCATATCGTTGTAAGAGATACAAGAAAAAATAACCCTGACTAGGTCTGGTTATTTAATATCCATTGTGTTGCACCGTCTATATGAGTGATGTCGAGATGACTATCATCCTCAACCTGAGAGAGGAAGTAGTTGTCATCATGCTAACGTTAGTGGTCATGGGCACACTTGTCCGGGCTGTATCTGTCTTGGACACCTTTTGATGATGCGCTACTAACACTTTTAACCTTTCTTCTCACCTTAGACAAAGAAGAGTGTGATGCGCACGCAATCGGAGTAATACTTAAAGGAGATAATTCTGCTTTGATCTAAATTGATAAGATCGGATACACCGGCATAGAAAATAGAGCTTTGAGCTTCTAAGCGGTTAATTGGCTGAAGGTAGTTTTCCCAGAAAATTTTGATCTCTTGCAGGGAGGGGATTGCCTTCAACTTTTCCTGGAAAAAGAGAGCATTCTACCATTATCTAGACAGAGTGAGCTTCCACAGAAGAGTAGACAAAAAGAGAAAGGACTTCTTTACGAGGTCCTTCTCCATTCCTTCAATAAGTGGACGGTATCGCTAAAACCAAGGAACGTAGTGTCGCATTTGGATTTAAGTTCTCTTTAACTTCTAGCCTTTTTTACTTCCAAAATATGTGGCCTCTGATGGCTCTAATTTTCTCTCTCCAACCCGCTAGTGCGTCTTCAGTCTCTTGCGTTTTTGTGGCTGAGATAATGTTTGTTTTTCGAGCAGTTTCTAGGGGTTCACCAAGATTTATGGTATAGGGCTGATAAACATCCTCCACATTGATGATATCTGTGAAAAACCATCGAGCAAGGAAATTGCCAAGTGCGTTCATGTCATGATTGACTTTAAGGCGCTCGTCTTGTTGAACGCCAAATTGCGCAAGTTTTTTTGCAATGGGGGTCACATCAAAACCTTCTCCATAGAATGAGGTTTGACGTCCCACTACTTCGACCGCTTT
>JBQCDM010000050.1:0-4584 GCA_051961235.1 Nucleicultricaceae bacterium (SeqCode) | reverse complement strand
AATTTAGTTAAACAAAAATTAGAAGAGTCGAAAGAAAACTTGCAAAACGCCTAAGTAGAGCTGCGTACTCTTGCGGATTAATGTCTTTAAGATTCATTAGAAAGAGAAAAAGCCATTCTTATCAAATGGCTTTTTTTATATCAAAATAAACCTCCATCAGAGGTGAAGATCTTTTTTATTACTGTGCGACGACATCGGTGTGAGAGGGCTTTTGAAGTTTCTCTTGTTGATGATGATCTTCGAGCGGCGATTCTCCTTGATTGGAGGCAGCTTGGCTTTCACTGCTTTCTTCAAGCAGTTCTACTTCTAATGGAACTTTTGGACGCGTGCTTTTTAAATGTGCAAGTTCTGCTTCGAGAGTATGTGTTGATTGCTCAGGATAAGCATTTTTGTGTTTCAGTTTTCGCTCAATATTAAGCTCTTCTAAAACGTGTTTAATAAGTTCTTTGTGCTGTTTGAAGTTTGGATTTTTTTTGATTGTTTCATCGTCAAGGCGGACAGCTTCAGGTATGGGGGCGCCATCCAACTCGTGGAGCGCTTGCCTTAATGCTGCTTGCACAATGGATCCATAGGCTTTGTAGGAGTCTGGTCTTTCTTCGACCATTTTCTCAAATTTTTCACGTGCGGTTGGCACCACATGAATCAATCCTTCATATTTGTTTTCTTTTTGAATGTATCGTACAAGTGCTTTGTAATCATCAAAGCTAATCGGCGCTGGATCCGTTGATTCTCCATAAGCGGTTGAAATGAAGGCGCAAAAAATTAAGCTTAGCCAAAAACGCATATAGTCACTCCCTTTTTATTATGACATTAACTTAACGTTTTTTTTCGTCTTTCACAATTCGCAAACGCATTATACAGTAAAGCGTTTTTATCGGGGGAGTAAGAAATCTATGTCTTTATTCAATAAAAGTATCATTTTAGTTGTGGCTTTGGGCTTTCTTTCAGCAGGTGCTTCGGCATCAAATGTGGAAGAAGAATGTACGACAAATGCTGTTCGTATCAGAGCCTATCCAGAAGGTCCACTTAGCTCAAGGAATAAAAAATTTGTTTCCATTCATTGTTTTGGCGGCGATGGTAGCGCTGACGAAGCCTATAAAATGTTGAAAGAATATGGCACAAGCATCCATTATTTTATTCCGGCTGATCAACCTCAAGATGATGAGAGTCCTGAGGTTGTCCAGTTTGTAGATCCATCAAAGGTGGCTTTTAGCATTGGTCCTGCTGTGTGGTGCATTAACAATGGTTCTATCCTTTTCTCAACGTTTCTTGCTGATACAATTTCAATTGGCGTTGGAACAAAAGGGTACAGCATCGATCACCCAGATGATTTTAAAAAAGCGAACGCCCTCCAGATCAAAGTTCTTTCCGAACTCGTAAAACCTTATCTTCAACAAGGTTGTCAAATCATTGGGCATGGCGAAGTGTCGACCAATCCTCTTTTTAGAGGGCCAGGCACACATGTATGGAAAGCCTTGTCAGCAGGGATTCTTGCCATGATAAAAGAGGAAGATCTGGTCCAGAACAATAGCAAACCTATTGATTTTCCACATATCATCGAAGAGAAAGTCGAAAAACGTGTATGGAAAAAAGAAGGTGATTCAAGCCTTGAGGAAGATTTAAGATCTGATTTGCCAGCGCTTCTTCGAAAAATAGGATACGCTGTTGCCGATATGGGGAGCGCCGGCGACAAAGGGCTTAGAAAACCTTTTGAAGATGCCGTGCAGCAATTTAACAATCGTTATCGCCCTGATCTGCCCGTAGAACAATGGCGCGTTATTGATGAATCACTGGCTGATGCTGTGTATTTTGTTGCACATAAAGTATATCTTGATTCAACACAAAAAATACAATGAAATCTTAGGGTTGATGTGTTGAATCAATCAAGTGTTGAAAAAAGGCTCATAAAATGCACATAAAAAATATCACCCAAAGGGGGCGTGTGGAACGCTTGATCATTCGATCTCGAGCGCTTGAAGGAAATGCTATGGGTGACCCCATAGAACGTGAAGTTGGTGTCTATTTGCCCTATGGTTTTGATGCGTCCCAGCATTATCCATTGCTTGTGGAGTATGCGGGTTATGCTAATTCAGGGATGGGAAGGCTTTCCTGGAAGGGGTTTGGAGAAAATGTACCAGAGCGTCTGGATCGTTTAATTCAAGAAGGAATGCCATCTGCAGTTGTTGTGTTTCCCGATTGCTTTACACGCCTTGGGGGAAATCAATACATCAATACATATCTAGGTCGTTATGCCGACTTCATTCGAGAAGACGTGGTGCCTGTTGTGGAGCAAAAATTTTCCTGTGGTGGCCATAATAATCGGGCATGTTATGGAAAATCATCTGGGGGTTATGGCGCTTTGGTTCATGGCATGTTGTACCCGGATTTTTGGTCTGGCATTGGATGCCTTTCAGGCGATATGGGATTTGAGATGCTCTTTGCACCCATTATGGCACGCGCGCTTATTATTTTGAACGAATACGAGAATTCTATCGAATCTTTTCTGCAAAATTTTGAGCAGAATCCAAATCCCAAATGGAGCGAGATTGAGTGTTTGGGCTTTTTATGTGCGGCTGCATCCTTTGATCCTGATCCAACGTGCTATCTTGGCATTCGCTTACCACTTGATCCTTATACCGCAGAGCGTATCCCTGAGCGTTGGAAGAATTGGCTGAGCTATGACCCTCTCATGATGGTTGATCACTATGAGTCTGCGCTTAATAAATTAAAACTCGTCTATTTTGATTGCGGTAATCGAGATCAGTTTAACTTGCAGTTTGGAGCAAGGCGCTTGCATCAGCACCTGAAACAAAAGGGGATTCAGCATATTTTTGAAGAATTTCCAGGAGATCATCAGAATTTGGATTATCGATTAGATCCATGTCTCGAAAAATTAGTATCCATTCTAAAGCATTAAAGGGAAAATAGATGAAAGGTTTTAAAATAGCGATCACTTTTGTTGCTTCTTTATTGGCCTCCAATTGGACTGAAACGTATGGGTCAGCAAGCAATACAAGAGAAAAGATAACAATCAGTGGAGGGTATACGGGCCCTATTAAGGATTATTTTGAAGATGTATTGAAAGGGTTTAATGACGCTCAAACCCAATATGAAGCGATCTTTGTTGGTAAAGGTGATTATACAAAAGCTTTTGATGCAACGCGCGAGGTCGTGCAAAAAGATCCTGCAACAACACTTTCGGATATTTATATGTTGCCAGAGTTTGGGGTGGGTGAAATTTCGCTGTTACTAAATAAACAAGACGGTTTTGTCCCTATCGAAGATCTCATTCCTGCTCTTCGAGATCGTGAATATTTAGCGCATGCTAATCTTTTGCTGACTAAAGATGGAAAGCTATATGCATACCCTAATATTGCAGTTGGCATTGTGCGTTATAATCTTGATTTGTTGGAACGCGCAAAGAAACAAGATCCAACACTCGCCCACATTATCCCAGAAGAATTAAAAACGTGGGATGAGATCTTCTCTGTTGCTGAACGTGTGTCGACGCTTTTGAATAAAGATTCTCCTCATCCTGTTTACGGTATAACGTTTCCTTGGACCTTTGCCTATACGGTTGAACATACTTTTTCTATGGCGGGCAAACCGATTACAAGCAACCAAAATGGGTTTGATGGTCCGCTCGAAGCGCGGTTTGATTTAGCGCATTCTAAACCAGCTGTGGATTTGTTCCAAAAGCTCTATCTTTTGTTTCAAAAGAGGGTTTTTGAATATGTTGGTGATCAGTCTAATGATGCAGATGCTCTCTTTGCAAAGGGGCAGTGTTTTATTTTGATGGATGGCGCTAATCGCGAGCCTGTTATTGAAAGCATGATGAAAAAGAAAGGATCAAACTTTAAGCTTGCTTATGGCCCATTGCCTCAAAGTACAGAGCTTTTAGGAGAGGCTCTGCCTTCTGCGCCAAAGACGGGTGGCACTGGCCTTTGGATTACGCGTAATAGCGATGGCATTAAAGCCTTTTTGAATTATGTTACGCGTCCTGATGTTCAAGCATCGTGGTCCCTTAAAACAGGATACCTACCGCCTGATACACTCACGCTCAATGAATATGAAAAACAATTAGCAGCACAACCGCTAACGCCTAATCGTGAAAAAGCAATTAAGGCGGCTTTATCTCAAGTGAAAAACCGACCGTCAAGTCAATTGACCCATGTTCTTGTGCCAGCGTATGGTGAAATTCGAGGCGCATTGTTTAATCAGATGTTTGATATGTTTTTAAAAGGTGGGCCTATTAAGCACCGAGGAATCATGATGCAAGATTCGGCTGAACAAGAACAAGCAATCAAGGGATATACAGAAAAATTTCTAGGCGCGTTTGACCTGGCGGCGAATCAACGTATCATAAAATTTCAACAGGATTTGGAAGAGAAAGCATAAGAAAAAGAGAGATAAAAAAAGGGAGCTTTAAAGCTCCCTTTTTTATGTATGGATTATTCTTTTTACTCAGGATCAACCCAACCAATATTACCATCTGTTCTAAAGTACACAACATTGACCTTGCCGTGCTTGCTGTGGCGGAAAATAAAGGCTGATTCACCAGAAAGGTCAAGACGCATAACCGCA
>JBQCDM010000049.1:0-8782 GCA_051961235.1 Nucleicultricaceae bacterium (SeqCode) | reverse complement strand
CTTTTTTTACGCGAGGCAATGTCTTATGGGTGGTGTTTGACGAAAAACTGTTTGTCAATGATGAGAAAATCGCACGGTTTAAGTCGAATCATATTGAATATGTACACCACATCCCATCCGATAAAGGCACAATCCTTCAAGTTAAATTCAAAGGTAACGCGGATAGTTCTTATGGACTAAAAGTGATGAAACGTGACACAGTTTGGCGGCTCGTTATAAGCCCTGAGAACTATTTTCGCATCAAGCCTCTTATTATAGAAACGAAGATTGATAGTGATAAAAAATCAATGATCTTTGATTTAAAAAAAACAGGGGAAATTATTAAGGTCGAGGATCAAATACATAAAGATTATCTTTATATCTTGCCGACAGACGAGTTGGGCAGTGAGCTTGCCTATACATACGTTCAATTTAACGTCTTAAAATCTCAAAATGGATTTGTCATATCATCTCTCTTAAAGGATCTTGCCGTTGAGGGTATGAGTGATGGAGTATCCATTGAATTTAAAGATCACCCCTTCTTCATTTCATCAAACAAAGATCGAACAGATCAACGCAATCAAAGCGGTCTTGATAGTTATTTTAAATATATTCGATACGCCGAGCCGCCCAAGGATAAGTGGTTTTATACACGCCAAAGACTCTACCGAGAATTGGGTGAAACGCAAAAAAAAGAACATGATAGAACGCGCCTAAAACTTATTTCCTTCTTTCTTTCAACTAATAACTATGAAGAAGCAATTGGCCAGATCGATTCCCTACATCACATAGAGGCAGGTGGCGTCTATTTATTGAAAGGTTTATTTTATGCGTTGTCCGGTCAAGCGAATAAAGCATCATCTTACCTTTATGATTCGTGTTTAGATTTTATTCCGGAAACGCATCTCTGGCGAGGTTTTACAGATTCGTTGCAGGGCAATTACAAAAGTGCTTTTGATAAAATGATTCGTAATTTGCGTTACTTTAATTATTATCCGCCCCATATTAAAAACAAGCTAGCACTTGAAGCGGCACATGCAGCGCTTCAAATAGGTTTTTCGGGTAAGTTATTTTTTAACATGATTACCCCAACCTCTTTATCGCCTTATGATGAGGCGTATTACGATTTTCTCCAAGGTTTTGATCTTTTATTAAATAAAGAAAATAAGAGAGCTAAGGAATATCTGACTAAAGCAGCCGATTCAAAATATCGCAAGATTCAAATCCTTGCTAAGTTTTTGCTGGTTACGATGGATGCCCAATACAAGGCGGATAAGCCTTCTTCAAAAAATCAAACGCAGGCTATTCTGAAAGATGAGATGGATTTTCTGGACAACTTACAGTTCGAATGGCGATATGATGATCTAGAGCGAAAAGTTCTAAAACGCCTCTTCGAATTGTATAAACATCAGAACATGCCTAATAATGCGCTTGAAAAACTGATTACGCTCTTTGAGTATTTTCCTGACATGGATGATCGCAATAAACTAGCCGACGAAGGTGAAGAAATTTTTAAAGCTGAATGTAGTCGTCTCTTAGAAACACACCCCATTGATGGTATTGCTTTTTATACACGCTATTTAAATTTTATGCCGATTGATGACGATAAAATTAAGATTTATCAGTTGCTTGTAAGCGCTCTTAGAGATCTTAATTTATTTAAACAAGGGTCTATGATGTTTACTAAAATTCTAAAAACATTATCAGATCAAGAATCTTCATATCCTTGGATCAGTTTAGAAATTGCCCGTTTTAAGTATGATAGTGCTGACTTTAATGGTGCGCTTAAAGCTATCCATAAACTTGAAAGGCTCGATGTTTTGAAGAAAGACAGCTCGGTTAATCATGACAAAGAGCTCTTAAAAGCAAAGTGTTTTATTGCACTCAGGCAGTTTGAAGATGCACACAATGTTTTAAAGGATGTCACAACACAACAAGCAAAAGAAATACTTATCCGAATTGCTTGGCGAAAAGAAGAGTGGCGTAAAGCGGCTGACCTTATGAAAGAATATGTTCAGAGTCTAGGTTCCGATGATTCTAATATAACAGCTAAATTCATCATCGAGTATGCAACAGCCCTTTCTCAAGCAAATGAGTTGGGTGAGCTTGAAGCACTTCAAACGCGCTATGGCGATATGATGAAGAAGAGTGTTTTTGCGCGAGAGTTTGACTTGCTTATTAATCCAGCCAATGGTTCGATCGGGTAAGAAAAGTCAGCCTAAATCCAAGGGCCATAAAACGTATCTATCCACCTAGACCAAAACTCTTCAATAAGCTGCCAGAGAGCAAATACCACCCGTCGACCATTACAAAAAATATAATTTTAAATGGCAGAGAGATCATCATGGGCGGTAACATCATCATACCCATGGACATTAAAATCGAAGCAACAAGCATATCGATGACAATAAAGGGTAAGAAAATAAGAAATCCAATTTCAAAAGCGCGCTTGAGTTCGCTGATCATAAAAGCAGGGATAAGGACGCGAAGTGGTGTTTCTGTGACGTCCTTAAGGGGTTCAATTTTGGCTAAATTCATAAAGAGATCGAGTTCACGTTCTTTAACTTGCTGCAGCATAAATTCTTTCATAGGTGCTACAGTGCGTATGAATGCTTCTTCTTCGGATATTTTTTCTTCTGAATAAGGCAAAATGCCTTCTTTATAAGATCGTTCAATGGATGGAGCCATCACAAACGCGGTCAGAAACAAGGCAAGGCTCATTAATACGGCATTGGGGGGCGATTGCTGAAGTCCCAAAGCACTTCTTAAAAATGAGAGCACAACGATGATGCGTGTAAAAGAGGTTACCATCACAAGAAGTGACGGCGCTAAACTTAAGACGGAAATGAGAAAAACAAATTGCACAAAGCGCGCTGTTGTAGAGCCACCTTGCTGCCCCAAATCTAAATTAAGTGACTGGGCGATAAGTGGTGAAAAACACCCAACAGAAACTAAGAGAAATGCGATTAGCGCAAAAATTTTTCTTTTATGACGAATCAGATCTCGAAAACTATGTGTCATGGGGATTTTAGCCATTCTTCTGGTTAAGCGTCTTAGAGATATCTAAAGGATCATTGGCAATCACAGTGGTACCGTGTGTACACACAGAGAGTAAATATTGTTTTCCTCGGTATTGCACAACAACAAGCTTTGAGGACAAATCAATATTTTTCATCTGCACAATTTCAAGTGGAGTTTCCCTAGTTCCTCTTTTTAATAAGCCTTTAAAGGATGAATTTTGTTTGAATTTCTTTAATCCACCGAGTGTACCCGCGATGAGAATGAGAACAAAAGCAAACGAAAGAGCCACTTTTAAAAGGTATTGAAAATCAAAGTCGGTCATCTTGAATTTTTACCCGAAAGCGTGGCGTTATGGGTGTAGGCCTTTAAGCCTTTTTCGTGCGATGTAATCGACTGAACATCTGATGATAAAACATCGCGATGTTTGATAAGGGTATCTCCTAAGATTTGAAAATTCTTTTGGAAAATTTCAAGCTTTGCTTTGATCTCGTCTGTTATTTTCTGATTATCTAGCTTGATGAAAATCTCGTTAAATGATGATTCAATGGATGACAGATCGATACTTCCCGTGGTTTCAAAACTTTCTTTCTCTGCCATGACTTTGTCTGTTAAATGATCAATTTTGGAGCTGATCTCTTCTAAGGCTTTAAGATCCATTGTTTCCTCCCCTTCTATTATTTTAGTATTTCTTTTAGGAGTTCTGGTTGGGCTACTGCTTCTCTATTTTCTTTTTGTATGCGTTCATGCAATTCACTTCTAAGCACAGTATTATCTTTTGGAAATTCAAATTCAAGCTTTACAAATTTTCCTTGTATTTCAGATATTTTAACGCACACTGTGTCATTTATGATAACAGATTCACCAATTTTGCGTTTTATATACAGCATCTCTTAAACTCTCATCAATTTAATGAGATTATAACATGTAATTTACCAATTATTAATGTAAATTAATAAATAATTCTATTAGGATTTTATCAGAGGTAAAAATGTCTGATATTTACAATCTTATCACGAAACGAATGGATCTGCTCACGCGCGAAAAAGAAGTGTATGCGGATAATATTTTGCGTTCTCCAATTCCGGGTGAACGAGAAAAGGTCATAAAATTTAAGAATTTGGTCAGCCCTCATACAACGGCACATCCAACCCACGAAGGCCTAAGGTCAACAAACAAAAATCATCTGACTGCGTCAACGCACTTGGGGTCTTCTAAAATAGTTACAAAGAAAAAAGATTCCGATGTTTCTCTTTCAGGCAATACGATTAGTGCGGAAGATCAATTAAGACGGCTGAATGATGCGACAACAAAATATTATGAAATGACGAATTTGTATCAAAGTTATATGAGGCGTCATAATACTATTATTACTGGGAGATAAGTGAGATATGGCTGACCCTCTTCAAAATATTTTAAAAATGATGTCAAGCTCTATGGATGCAAACTCAAAACGTTTGCGTGTGGCGGCTGAAAATATGGCAAATGCTAAATCTGCCGATTACATCCCTAAGAATATTGAGTTTAAATCAAAAGTAGATCCGAGAACTAAAGAGAGTACGCTTGGTGTGAAGAGGATTTATGCTGATAACAAACGTATAAAGGATGTATACGACCCACTTCATCCAAATGCCAATAAGGATGGCTATGTTCGGATGCCTGATATTGATCCTTTGACTGAAATGATGAATATTGAGCAAACAAAGCGTGATTATTCTATGGCGATGCGTGTGCATGAAGTGGTAACAGACATCCAACATAAAACAATTAAATTAATGAATGCGCGTTAACGTGTGGTGGTATAAATGACAACAATAATTAAAAATCCAGGTATGGATGCTTATAATCAAGTAAAAAAACTTGAGACGGACATAACAAAAGGCGCAACATCGACCCCAAATTCGGTAACGGATACAAAGGCTGCTTTTGTGAACTATCTAGAAGATGTTGTGCAAACGTCTAAACAATCTGATTTTGTTGCAGCAAAGGCTATTGATGGCAAAGCAAGCTCGCTTGAGGTTATGCGCGCAACAACAGCAGCAGAGACTAAAATTGCTGAGTTTATGCAAGTTTGGAACCGGCTCACTCAAGTTATTCAGGATTTAGAACGTAAGAACGTTTAAAACATCACTTAAGCGAAGCGATTTGTATTATGCAATGAGTTGTTTTTCTGCAAGACGGCTATAAAGGCCGTTTTTCTTCAATAGTTCTTCGTGCCTACCCTCAGCAATAATCTCACCACCATCTATCACAATAATACGATCTGCATTGAGAACGGTCGATAGGCGGTGCGCTGCAATTAAAGTTGTGCGCCCGCGCATCACCGATTCTATGGCGCGGTGAACATAATCTTCGCTTTGCGCATCCAATGAACTTGTTGCTTCATCGAGTAAAAGAACCCGAGGCTTTCTTAAAATAGCACGTGCTATGGCGATGCGTTGTCGCTGCCCTCCAGAAAGTCTAACCCCCCGCTCTCCCAAAATCGTCCCGTAGCGTTCGGGCAAATAATCGATAAACTCGTTGATATACGAAATGCGGCACGCCTCGTAAATTTCCTCATCTGTTGCATCAGGTTTTGCCATGCGCACATTATTCCAAAGCGTTGTATTAAAAATGGTGCATTCTTGCGGTACTAGAGAAATGTGAGAGCGGATGTCGTCAATCCCGAGCGATTCCAAGGGTGTGCCTTGGAGCAATACTTGCCCTTGCTGAGGTTCATAAAGCCTTAAGAGCAATTTAAACAAGGTGCTTTTTCCAGCGCCTGATGGCCCCACTAAAGCAATTTGTTCACCATCTTTAATTTCTAAACTAAAATTTTTGAGTGCTGGTTTTTCAGGCCTTGAGGGATAAAAAAAAGTGACATTTTGAATCTCTATAGATTCTTTATGACTAGCGTTCAGCGTTTCTGGATTTTTGGTTTCCTTAAGCGTCCCTGAGGTCATCATCAAATCATAGATCCGCTCAATACTCCCGCCTGAGGCTTGAATATCGCTGATAACTTCCGAGAGTGAGTTAAAAGATCCAGCTGCAACAATCGCATAGAAAATAAATGACGTAAGCTGTCCCATAGACATCTCGCCTTTAAAAACAGCAAGGCTGCCAAGCCACAGCAATAGGCTCACTGTAATAAAAGCAAGAGCAATGATGAATGCGATAAAAAATGAACGCGCTTGAATACGTTTTTGGCTTACCTCGAACACTTTATCTAAAAGAGCTGAAAAATCATGCTTGCTCTGCTTTTCGTGCCTAAAAATTTGGATCGTCTGTATCCCATGAAACGTCTCTTCGGCGTATACATGAACTTGCTCTAATGCATCTTGTGCTTTTCTGGAGTGTTGCCTGACACGTCTGCCTAGAATAGAAATGGGAAGCAAGAGGACGGGAATGAGAATCAGGACATAAAGTGTCAACTTAAAACTGGTGAGGCACAAAAAAATGAGACTGCCCACACATTGTATGATGCTACGAATACCCACAGCACCAGAGGCTGCGATCATGGTTCTAACCAATACAGTATCGCCATTAAGCCTTGATAACATTTCGCCTGAAGAATGGAGCTCGAAGAAATCACTATCCATTGAAATGCAATGATTATAGAGGCGTTTCTTTAAATCACACACTACTTTTTCTGCAATGGTTGCTGTTGTTTGTGTTCGTATGTAGGCTGCAATTGCAAGGATAAGGCTCAGGCAAATCAGTGTGATAAGTGCGGCATTTAAAAATTGTGTATTTCCTGCAGCAAACCCTTCGTCAACTAAATGTCGAATGAAAGAGCCTGTGTACAAAACTGCGCTTGCTGCTAAAGAGAGCGCAAAAAACGCAATAGCAAGTTTAAAGCGATAAGGCTTTAAAAGTGGTGAAAAATATCTAAAGAGCTGAAATTGCCGCCTCATTTGAAGCAATGACCTCCATCTGATTCGTGAATGTTTTTATGACTTTAGACTCAAATTGGGTAGAGAGACAATGGAGATTTTATTCTTTTGCTCGAGAAGTTTTACCAATATAGCCTTCTATTTCTTCCAGTGTCGGTGCATAAGGTATGATATGACCATTAATAACAAAAGTGGGGGTTGCAGAAACTTTGAATTTTTTTTGTGCGTTTAATTGTTGATCTAGAATAGCATTCGATACTTTTTGATCGCTCGCAAGTTTCGCGCATTCATCCTTGGAAAGATTGCACAACTCTGAAAGCTTATCCATATGATTATCGCCCATCCATTCGGCTTGATGAGCAAAAAGTTCATCGATCAACTTAGTTTGCCTGAACTTTGGAAAACTTGCTAAGAGCGATGCTGCATCGAGCGCCTGCGCATCAAGGGGAAAATGTTTTACAATGAGAACCGCAGCACCCGTATCAATATATTTACGTTTTAATTCTGGAAAGACAGTTGCGTGAAAATGTGCACAATGGCCGCAATTTAAAGAAGTATACTCAATAATGCGTGTTGGCGCTTCTAGATCACCATAGACAATATCAAGCTCTGCATAAACTTGTTGTGAATCGCTTTGCGTATTTTGTGCGGTCGGGTCAGTTTTTATCGATTGGGCAGCAGCATTTTCCTCCTGTGAGGAATGTTTATATCCTAGATATTTGTATCCTAGATACCCTGTTGTTGCTAATAACGCTAAGGCGGCTGATAAGGCTAATTTTCTATACATTGTTATTTTCTCTGTTCCTTGTGGAATCATACTAGTTATTTGCTATAAAGCCGTCAATAGATGCTTTGAATATCTTTTGAGCCTTACTTGACGAATTTCTCATTTAACACTACAAGTTTAAATGTTAATAATTTAGTCACAATCTTTGGATAAATTAAATCCAATATGTATGTAATTCAGGTTTTAAAGTATGAAACGTCCCATTTTTCTTGGTTCGAAGGCTCTTGCTGTAATGCTATCAGTATCATCTCTCGTTTTACTTGAGGGATGTGAACACACTTCGGATGATTCTTCTTCCCTGAAAACGGAACCAACACATCACGCTTCTAAAACTTCGTCTCCTGTGACACCCAAACATGAGCATCACGGAAGCGCTCATACAAAAGGGCATAATACGGATGTTTCAACAAAAGGAGAAACATCGAATGAAGATCCTCTTGAAGACTTTAACCGCTCTATGTTTACCTTTAACGAACTTATTGATGGGCTATTTTTAAAGCCAGCAGCTCAGCTTTATGAGCTTTGTGTTCATGAAAAAGTGCGTAATGGTGTGCATAATGTCTTACAAAATCTGGGCTCGCCTGTTGTTTTAATCAATGATGTACTGCAAGGTTCACCACAAAAAGCCAGCGAAACGGCAACACGATTTGTAATCAATACTACTTTTGGTTTGGCTGGATATTTTGATCCTGCAGCTGAAGTTCTCAATATTGATTATCATTTCGAGGATTTTGGTCAAACACTTGCTGTTTGGGGGATGGATAGTGGCCCTTACCTCATGGTGCCTTTCTTAGGTCCTTCCAACCCAAGAGATCTTACAGGGCGCGTTGTTGATTGGTTTATGGATCCATTCACGTATTGGTTTAGAAATGAAGGTCGACGTGGGCTCACCTACGTACGCTTGGGCACTGACTATATTGATAGACGCTCCAGGTCCTTTGAAATTGAAAAAACAATTTATAGTTCTAATGATCCGTATACGATGATGAAAACGCTGTATGTGCAAAATCGTCAATTCCACATTAATGATGGACTTGTGGATCAAGATTCACCAACACCAGATGATGAAGAATAAGTTTTTAATGGAGTATAGAGTATGACAGCACTATTTTCAAAAATTTCCCTT
>JBQCDM010000048.1:0-5819 GCA_051961235.1 Nucleicultricaceae bacterium (SeqCode) | reverse complement strand
AGCAATAGATGTTGAACCAGCCCCCATATCCACAAGTGTCACACCAAGATCTAATTCATCTTCTACCAAACACGCAAGCCCTGAGGCATAGGGCGCTACAACAAAATCGCTCACATCCAAATGACATCGCTCAATGCACGCAAGAAAATTACGCAGTGGCCCTGTCTCAGCCGTTATAAGATGGACACTTGCACCAAGCACATTACCAAACATACCGCGCGGATCGCGAATGCCTTGAGTCGCATCAACATTGTAATTCAGCGGAATTGTATGAATGACACCCGATGAAGAAGATTCAACAGACTCGGACGCGTGGGCAAGCATTTTTTGTATATCATGATCCACCACCGCGCGACCACTAATGGGCAGGGTCATATCAAGAACATGTGAGCATGCTAAAGAAGGCGATAAACTAACAAAAGCCTCGCTGATCGTTACTTGTGCCATTTGCTCTGCATTATGCGTCGCACGCGCAATTGCGTTTGAAAGCGCTTCCATATCGACAATAGAACCATTCTTAATCCCTCTGGACGCCTCATAACCACAACCAATAATTTGGTGCATATGAGATGAATTAAGACGCGCAATATAACAGCATACTTTACTCGTACCGATATCAATTCCTGTAACCACCTCAGGGAGAACTTTCTGCAATCCTTTTCTAACTGATTTAAAATACATTCAACGTTTTCCGAACTAAGCTTGTTTATCTTTACTATTATAAAATTTCATCATACGTGCATTTTCTGAAAGCGTAAAAAATGCACGATCCGGAATACGAAGATCAATTGAACTTATATCTTTGTTACTTAAAGAATGATCCCCTTCAAGTTTATAAAGATATTGCATCGCACTCTTAATATTCTGCTCAGGCAGCTTTATTTTTACTTTAGCATCAAGAATTATATCCCATCTTCTTTTACTAATAAATACGGCACCTGTAATTC
The DNA here is from genome assembly GCA_051961235.1 of Nucleicultricaceae bacterium (SeqCode). Lineage (GTDB taxonomy): Bacteria > Pseudomonadota > Alphaproteobacteria > Caedimonadales > Nucleicultricaceae > JBQCDM01. Next base: position 4,872 of record JBQCDM010000048.1, on the reverse strand, counting down.
TATTATAAATATCTGGGAAATCTTCAATTTCTTTTATTAACTGAGGGAATTTCTCCGCAGCTTTTTCACCCGTAATCACAGGCAAATGCGTCAAATTGCGATGACGCTCTGCTTGAATAATAACACCATGGCTATCGATAAGAAATAGATGCTGGTCCACTTGCCAATAAGCAATTGGTTGGTATTCAACAACACGTATACTCAAAGTATTTGGTAATTTGCGTCTTACCACAGCTGTTCGAATCCAGGAAATTTTTTCGATCGTCTCTCGAATCTCTTCTGGTGATTCCAAAAATATGGATGAACCAATCTTGGTGGAAATTGCCTTTTTTATATCATCTTTATTGGCGTATTTAACGCCTTCAATCTTAATATGTTCACATTTGAAACCAAGATTGACACAATCAAATGAAGAGGACAGCTCTAATTCATGACGATGGGTAAATCCATAGAAACCTGCATAAGAGATGCCGATAAAACTTATCAGGCCAAGGGATGATTTAATAATAAAATTTAGCTTAAATTGTTTATTTTTTGAAGAACTTCTATCACTTTGATTTTTACTGAGTCGTGTTCTTTCTCTTAATGTTCCGGACATTTTGGGTTCTCTATCATCCACTGGAGCAACTCTTTAAAACTAATGCCAGCGTGTGCTGCTATCTCAGGAACAAGAGAGAGCGGTGTCATGCCGGGCTGAGTATTGACTTCAAGAATATAGAATTTTCCGGGATTCTCGTTCACATTATCAAATCTGAAATCAACACGAGACACCCCTTCGCACTGCAAAGCCTTGTGTGCTTTAAGTGCGAGATTTAAAACTTCATCATAGTGAGACTTTTCAAGGTCTGCTGGCATAATATGATCTGCTTTGCCGTCCGTATATTTAGCCTCATAATCGTAAAAACCTTTTTTGGGACGAATCTCAATAGCACCAAGTGCTCGATCTCCCATAACAGCCACATGAATTTCCTTTCCAGGAATATAACGTTCAACCAAAACGTGCTGGCCAAATCGCCATTGTTCTTTCCAAGCATTCAAGTCTTCGTCCGAATTAATAATGCGGACCCCAACACTCGATCCTTCTTGCAGCGGCTTTAAGACATAAGGACGTGACATTGGCTCATTTTCCAAGATATCACTAGCCTTTGCAATAAAACCCTCAGCACAATGGAGGCCATGGGACATGAGAATATTGCGTGCCACCCCTTTATCCATACAAAGGGCTGACGATAAAACACCAGAGTGTGTATAAGGTATCCCCAAAATATCGAGAATGCTTTGAATACGTCCATCCTCGCCCCAGCGTCCATGCAAAGCATTAAAAACAATATCTGGTTGCGGGGTTAAATGGTTTAGAAAACTTTGGATATCGCGCGTTACATCAATGCGTTTTACATCGTAACCGCAATCTTCTAACGCGCTTGCAATCATGCTGCCACTCGAGTTAGAAACTTCGCGCTCATCGGACCATCCGCCCATCAACACTGCAATTGTTTTTTGACTTTTACTCATGCCGCCTTAAATTTAAATTTTAATTGTTCATCAGAAATCCCCATTCTCTTGATTTCCCACTGCAAGTCAATACCTGAAGTTTCATGAACGCGTTTTTGAACTTCTAATCCTAATTTTTCCAGATCATCCGCGGTTGCATGGCCTCGGTTAATCAAGAAGTTACAATGCTTTTCAGACACTTGCGCATCACCAATAACAAGACCTCGACACCCTGCCTTATCGATCAGCTCCCAAGCCTTCATACCTTCTGGGTTCGCAAAAGTGCTACCTCCAGTGCGCGCTTTGACAGGCTGGCTTTCTTCCCTTGTTGAAAGGAAGGTATTGATTCGCTCAGCAATTGCAGCCTTGTTACCCTTTTGTCCTTTAAATCGCGCGCCTATAAAAAACCAATCATCGGGCACACCACAATGTCTATAGGAAAAACGCATATCTTCATTGCTTAATTGATGTAGCGTACCACGACTATCGAGCGCAAAAGCTTTCACCAAAATATCTTTGACTTCCGAGCCATAACACCCCGCATTCATACGCAATGCACCGCCAACCGTGCCAGGGATGCCTGAGAAAAATTCCATTCCCTCAAGACTTTCTTCGCACGATGAAAGTGAGAGTGTTCGATCCAAAACGGCAGCCCCAACATCCACACAATCATCATGGAAGGCAATGTTATTAAATCCTCGTCCAAGACGAATCACGACACCTGGAATCCCAAGGTCTCGGATCAAAAGGTTTGATCCAACACCGATAATATTAACTGCGATATCACGCGGCCTTTCTTTAAGAAAAAAAGAAAGATCGTCAATATCGGCAGGTTTATAAAGAACCTCTGCTGGCCCTCCTACACGAAACCAAACGTGTTTCGCTAAATCGGCCTGAGGTGTATAGCTACCTCGCACTTTCGGCAAACTCTGGATCAATTCCATTTCAGCATGTTGCATCTCGACCTCCACTTATGAACCCACCACTACCAGTTTTTTATGACGCATGATTTGAATTGCACCTAATTGATCCTGCAATTTTCTTGCCCATTGGGAGATACTCCCCGCACCTAAACACACAACATAATCACCTTCTTTTGAAAGATCATAAATTTGTGATGCAAGCTCTTCTGGATTGGTTAATTCTATAATTTGACCTTTAAAATATTGCGCTAATGCGCTTTTGAAATATGCTTGTGTTAAATGTTCAACGGGTTTTTCTCCTGCTGCATATACAGGGGCTACCACCACCTCATCAGCATCATTAAAACACTGACAAAACTCGTCAAACAAATCTGAAAATCGTGAATAACGGTGCGGCTGAAAGACAGCCACAACTTTCTTATCACAAATCTCACGTGCTGTTTTTAATACAGCCTTTATTTCTTCCGGATGATGCGCGTAGTCATCAATAATTTTAACGCCCTCAAAACATCCTACTTCTGTAAATCGCCGACTTACACCTTGAAAATTTGCAAGCGCTTCCTTAATAACGGGAATACTAATGCCCATCTCAAAAGCAATGGCTATCACTGAAAGACAATTTTGTACGTTATGTTGTCCCACCATAGATAAGAATAAGTCATTCACATGATCTAAATGGGGCGCTTTGCGACAGACGCGTCTAAAATTATCGGTGATTTTGAGATCAAAAAGCGTACCCTTTGGAGACGTTCGAAGATTCACGGCCTGTAAATCTGCGTTTTCATCAAAGCCATACGTTACAATGCGTTTATGCTGTAATTGATCAATCAATTCACGAACATTGATGTGATCATAACACAACACACCAAGACCATAATAAGGGATTCCAGTCACAAACTCATAAAAAGCACGTTTAACGGCGTCAAAACTGCCATAATGATCGATGTGTTCTGGATCAATATTCGTAACCACAGCAATGGTGCGTGGCAATCTTAAAAATGATCCATCCGATTCATCAGCCTCAGCCACAAACCAATCGCCCTTGCCGAGACGGGCATTCGTGCCATAAGCATTAATAATTCCGCCATTTACCACAATAGGATCAAATCCCGCATGGTCCAACATTGTTGCCCCAATGGATGTTGTTGTGGTTTTGCCATGGGTGCCTGCGATAGAGACCGCAAAATGAGGGCGCATCAACTCCGCCAGTATCTCAGATCGATGAATCACAGGAATCGACAACTTTTGTGCCTCACACACTTCAGGATTATCGGATTTCACCGCTGTTGAGACAACAACAACAGATGCATCATGAACATGTCCTGCATTATGCGGGACAGACACACAGATATTTTGAGCTCTAAGACGATCGATATTACCATTCTCCGCAATATCGCTTCCTGTCACATGATATCCTTTGCTGTGCAGAATTTCTGCAATACCGCTCATGCCAATACCACCGATACCAACGAAATGAATCTTTCCCGCATGTTGTGGCGACAACTTCATCGGCGCAATCCTGACTGTTTATCTTGTGAACTCAAAACCATCTGAACAATATCCTTTGCAGCGTTTGGCTTTTTCAAGCGACTCAAATTACTTGATGCCAAAGATAGAGCTTTTCGCTCTTGCAACAAGTTTTTTATGAGTTCTGTCATTTTTTTTTCCAAAGAGCCGTTTTCTGGCAACAACCACCCTCCCCCAAAAGACACAATCTCTTCTGCATTTGCTGTTTGGTGGTCATCCGCTGCACGCGGAAATGGGACCAGAATGGCAGGTTTTTCAAAATGAGTAATTTCGGCAACACTTGAGGCGCCAGCCCTTGAAATGATTAAATCTGCATTCTGCATGTGCATATAAACATCATAGAAAAATGGCGCTAAAATTGCATCAACTGCATACTCTTGGTAAAGCTTTTTAAGTGCGGGTATATCGCCCTCACTCACCTGTTGCACAACAGACACCGATCGTTGCATTTTTGCTGGAAGTGATCCTATTGCAGCCGGCACCACCCGATTAAACACGCCAGCGCCTTGACTTCCCCCCAATACAAGAATCTTTAATTTCTCATTGTGTGGAAAGGTCGCCTCAGAACCTTTTGGGGTAAGCGTTCGAATAGGCATCCCAGCAAAAAAAATTTTTGATTGCACGAAAAAAGGAATTTTTTTCACCTGCCTTGTGGAAGAAAAGACACGCTTTACGAATAGGGAGCTGAGGCGCGTGACTTTGCTTGCAACAGCATTTTGTTCGTGTGCAAAAACAGGAAGACCATAGAACCATCCCGCAAGAAGCCCCGGCAATGAGGCATATCCTCCAAAACCAATAACCGCTGACACATTCTGACGCTTATATAATGGACGCAAGAGCTTCATTGATTCAAACAGTGTTTTGATATAGCCAATCTTCGCCTTTACACCACCTTGAAAAGCCGTAATAGGCACACAGACAAGCTCATCTC
>JBQCDM010000047.1:0-6145 GCA_051961235.1 Nucleicultricaceae bacterium (SeqCode) | reverse complement strand
AACACTTTCGTGATCGCTGCTGTCAGTGATGTCTTCCCATGGTCTACGTGACCAATCGTTCCTATGTTCACATGCGGCTTCGTCCGCTCAAACTTCGCCTTACTCATGACCTATCCTCTTTTTCTGTATCAAATGTTGTCGACGCACCCAAAAGACTTTTTATTGTTGGAGCGGGTGAAGGGAATCGAACCCTCGTAGCCAGCTTGGAAGGCTGGAGCTTTACCATTAAGCTACACCCGCGCTCTTCTATAATTAGTGGTGGAGGGAGCAGGATTCGAACCTGCGTAGACATTCGTCGGCAGATTTACAGTCTGCTGCCTTTGACCGCTCGGCCACCCCTCCAAAAACTCTTCTTGGTGTCTTACCTTGCTATAGGGGATCTATAAGGGTTTTAGAGGATTTGTCAATCCAAAATCGCACATTTTTATCAATATTTTCTAAAGACATTTAGATAGCCAGCAGGGAAAAAATCTTATAAAAAACACTAAATACGAATTAATGTGAGGTTTTCATGCTAAAAAAAATATCAACACTCTTACTCATCAACCTTACCTTTACTGCCCCTACTGCTTATGCGAGTTGCTCCTCAAAACTTGCGGATTTTCTCACAGAAGAAACACCAGCGGAACGTGTCATAAAAAATCCTAAATCTGCGTTTAAAGCGATTTCTTTTCCAGGCGCCACAGGCGACTTATTTAATGATCTTGTGGATGGTATTGAAAAATTGAAACTGACTTCAGTAGGATTCCCTTACTCAGAGACAGAAATGGAACAACGCTGGACCTCTCTTTTTAACCACATGAAGCGCCATACGTCCCCCAGTGAAGAGGACGTCGTTGCGTGGTTAAGCTATTTTTCACTCATGCATTTTGGACAATTCCAAGCCGAATTACCTGAACTTGCAAAAAAACTTAACCGCGGCGAAAAAGATTTCGAAGTCACCCTACTTCCCACACAAGCAGAAGTGTTATGGCTTTTCCCAAACAAGCTCTTAAATGGATTGCCTCGAGAGGCCTTTAAACAATTTTTAGATCTCATCTTTAAACATTTTGCATCGGCAAAAAGCCATCTTAGTATCGAGACCCCACAAGCGGAAAAAGCATTCCATGAACGCGTTCAAAATAAAGATGTTTTACCAAGCGAAATAAAATTTTCAGGCTGGCCACGTCACTCTCCTCAAGGAATTATCGTCGGTTGGTTCTGCCTTTATGATCGGCTCATGGGCGCCTATGATTCTTATGAGCGAAAGAGATCATCTCTCAAAGAAACAACGTCTTTGGAGCAAACGGCTTCTGATGATGAACAAACGACGGGGACATTTACATCACTCCTTGCCTCAGTGCCTTCCATTGCCGGTGATGACGCACTCGAAAACACAGCCCTCATTGACGCAAGCATGAGCGAGATACCCCATGTATCATCACCTATTGCAGGCACTTCTACGCCACAACCCACCTATAGTAATGCACTTGCAAAACTCAAAGAAGAATTAGAAACAAGCTTATTATATGAACTCTCTCTCACCATCAATCTACACGGATTCATTCGAAAAGAGATGGATTCTCATTTTCAAGAAGTCCTGCCTAAATTTATGTGCAGCGCTTGCCGTGAAACAGCCATTGCTTTAAATGGAATACAAGAATCGAATAAATAATGACCTTAAAATAATAAAGGGCAGATTCAATGAGGCGGTGGCTCCAAAAAATAATACCATCACATGGGGAACTAAAAGATCACCCCCATTTGTCGCGGATTCGTCACCTCTTGAATCGCCCACACATTTGGGCCATTCATCGAAGAAGCTGCGCACGGGCAGTGGCTGTTGGTGTATTCATCAACTTTTTGCCCCTACCCTTTCAAATGCTTTGGGCAGCTCTTCTTGCCATTTTTATAAGAGCCAATTTGCCTATTGCCGTTGCGATTACCTGGATTAACAACCCATTTACATTTATTCCCATCAATTTCTTTATCTATCTCACTGGCGAAAAGATCTTGACGCTCTTCTCTGTTATGCAGCCATCCCCAGATCATAGCAGGCTCACATTCGAAAAGCTTGCATCCGCCCATTGGATCGATGGCCTTTACGCGCTTGGCGTCCCCTATATCACGGGCCTTGCTTTTTTATGCATTGTTGGAAGCCTTTTGGCTTATATCCTTGTCAGTGTGATCTGGAAAATAATTATCTGCATGCGATTTAGAAAACGCCACGCCCCAAAATAAAAGCTTTTATAAAGAATCTATTGACAGGCCCCCTTATTACTCTGTAGAGGTTTTTTACTGAAATCTAAAGACAGAGTCGACTCTGCTTTACTTCATCACAATCAAGGCGAGACAAATTTGTGACTGACAAAATCAAGAAATCTACTCCTCGAAAACGCAAAAGTACGCCTAAAAAAAAGCGCACTACTTTTGAAAAAAAGGTTCAACAGATTTGCGATATGATTAACAAGTCGTCTGATGATGTGCTTTCCCTTTTTCCTGAAGAGCGCTATGCCGCCATCATTGGTGCACTTTATTTTAATTTAGCCCTTAACATTTGCTCTAAAACACTCGGCATTGACGAAACACATCGCATGCTCTCACTCACAGAGCAATCCCTCAACAACTACCTTCTCTCAAACGACGCTGAACAAACGTCAACAACGATCCATTAAAATTGAAAAAGGTCTCTTTTGTGGAAGAGACCTTTTAAAAGCAAGGTTATTGGAGCAGAAGATTGACTTTAATCCTTATTGGTCCTTTTCCTTTTTTTCTTCGCTTGGGTTATCATGAGATGATGCATCTTTAGGCTCGCCAAATACTTCGGTAACCATGGGGCGACGCCCTGGAGAGATCATCTTTATTCTTGGCGAAACAGGTGAGTCGGCAGATGTATGAGCGTTACTCCGCAAATTTAACTCTTGCACCATATGCATAACGCTCTTAACTGTTCCCTCTGTGCCGTTATGGTTGCTGGGATTATCCGAAGGGAGCTGTGCAAAATTCAAAACCGTTTTAGCACGCTTGTATGCAATCTGAGGCTTAATTGGTTTTGGAGGCATCATAGAAGGCGTAGCAGACGATGTTGCAACTTTCTCATCGTCAGATCCATACCCTTCATCCCCACTGATATCTTTCCCATCATTATTTTGAGAAAACTTTGAAGATGTCTTTTTCACCCCACTTCCCTGAAATTGCTGCGTTTCAAACTGCTCTAACAATAATCCAGAGATGGTCGACGGCAAAGTATCCTCGTTGATCAAAGCAGAAAAATCAATACCTTCTCCTGTAGACGCAAAAGATCTTGAGCGCACACGCCCCTCCTCTATTTTTAATTTCCGCTGAGGTTTTTGGATCATGCTCATAGGCAAGAGGCTTGGCTCTGATTGTGGGGTATCAGGCAAATCCTCTACGCGTTTCATGGAAAAATCGAAAGAATGGATGTTCTCTAAGTTAGGATGTTTAGAACCATCCTTATCTGTCACCTCTGGAGATGTTATGCTTTGTCTAAACAGATCATAATGTAAGGTCAAAGAAACTTTTGCATCTTTCCCATTTCTTCTTTTCCTTTTTTCTAAACTATAGCCTACGTATGACAGAAGGTCAGAAGGCTCAATCATCGATAAGTGACACAAGGTCTTTGAAGAAAAAGTCAAAATATGCCCCCCATCAATGAGCAGGGATTTTTTATAGATGCTCCCCATGCTACTTCCAAGTGTCTCTTTCAAGAACGCCTCAAAAATACTCATAGGGACTTTGCGAATATTCAAGGGATTGAAATCCGCCACCAGTTTTTCGCCCACTGCCAAATGTCTTTTAAAATGGGAGGGAAGCAAATCAGCAAATTCTTTTGCCTGCAGCTTGAGCATTTCCTTAGGCTTGTTCAAGCTTTGACTCACTTTCCTTTTATATTTTTGACTTTCTATAAAATCCTGCTTTGATTGTGCGTTAACCGTTAATCGAAAACTAAGCGCAATATCGCCATCACGCATTACAATATAAGGGATTTCCTCAATTTCAAATGATGTCGTTGATCTACTATCCAAAAGCGGAACTATTTGATCCTTATCTTTAATATCATTTGGCTTAAGCTTTTCGGTTCGAATAATACCGATTTTATAAAGAATCTTTTTACGCTGCGCCAAAACTTCTCCTGACTCACTTCTTTTTGCTGACAGGAGTAATCTTAAGTCTTGCACAGACAGTCCATATTTTTTACGCGCAGAAAATTTCTCCAATGTCACGCTATACGCTTCAAAAGGATCAGGCTTAGACCTAGGTGAGGAAGGAGTTTTGCCCTCCTCCACACCATCCATCTCTTCATCCAAAGACTTCCATGTTGAGCCTATAGCTGATGCATGGGTCAATAAAAGGGTTGAAAAACCAACAATAAAGTTGAATATGATTTTTTTAGAGCACATAGTAGGCCTCTGATAAATATTGACAAGAAGGGCACAATATCAGATTTTTTTATTTCGTTTAAGGAGATTTTGATTTATTGCCTATTAAAAATCAACAGACATTATATTGAAATAGATATTAAAAAGTGAGCTTTATGAAACACAAAAAACACACGAAACCCGCACAGTTATCAAAAGATTTGGGGTGGATTTATGGCACACATGCTGTAGAAAGAGCTCTTCAAAATCCTAAACGTCAGTGTCTCAAACTGATCCTTGGCCCATCTTCGCCGCTAGAAGAACATGAAATAGCAGAGATTAAGCGCACACATCCCACACTTGAAATCGTCAAAGAAGACAGAGAGTTTTTTAATATTCAGTTTGGACCGCAAGCAACCCATCAAGGCATTGCACTTTTAGTGAAAAATCTGCCTGTGCTGGGCATTGAAGAAATGATTACGCCTGATCGCGCCCAAGTGTTTGTCGTTCTCGATCAAGTCACTGATCCACATAATGTGGGCGCCATCCTTAGATCTTGCGCTGCCTTTCAAGTGGATGCACTTATTTTGCCTGACATGAATGCCTGTCCTACAGAAAGTCCTGTTTTAGCCAAAAATGCTTCAGGTGCACTCGAAGTGGTCCCCATTGTGACCGTGACCAATCTTGCACGTACTTTGGATTATTTAAAAAAGAATGGTTTCTGGTGCGTCGGACTCGATGAAATGGGACAAGATCTAGGATCTAAAACTAAACTCGAGGGCAATCTTGTACTCATACTGGGTGCAGAAGGTAAAGGTATGCGGCGCCTTACAAAAGAAAATTGTGATTTTCTTATTCGCTTGCCAACCACACAAGATTTTGCCACATTGAATGTGTCGAATGCCGCAGCCATTGTTTTATATGAGATGCGGCGTCAAAATTTGTTGTGCTCCGTGAATTAATCGGAAGGGTTAATGATGAATTATTGGATAGCTCTTTGTGCGATGATCCTCGGGTATATTTTTGGGTCCATTCCTTTTGGGCTCATTTTCACACGTATCTTTGAAAAAAAAGATATTCGAACACTGGGGTCTGGCAATATTGGTGCAACAAACGTCCTGCGCACCGGCAATAAAAAACTAGCGCTCTTAACACTCTTTTTTGATGTTATAAAAGGGGTACTCCCCATCCTTCTTATTGGGATTTTTCTAGGACAGGAAAAGCTTGCTCTTATGAGTGCCGGATTGGGAGGGGTTATTGGTCACATCTACCCAGTTTGGCTTAAGTTTAAAGGCGGTAAAGGCGTTGCAACAGGACTTGGTGTTATCACCACACTATCATGGCCTGTCGCCCTGATTATTGTCTGCATTTGGGTTTTTGTGGCACTTGTTTTCAGATATTCCTCCCTCGGTGCGATTGTTGCTTTTTTAAGCTGCCCTCTTGTTGCCTATTGCTTTACCAACACCACCTATCTTCTTGGATTTTTGCTCATCTCGGTATTGATTATCTTCAAACACCACTCAAATATTATTAGACTCTTAACAGGAACGGAGCCAAAAATTGGTGAAAAGCCATAAAAACATCCGGATTGCTGATTATACACAGCTAAAACCTACCGATGATAGCGATCGACTTGATTGGTTACGGCTTTCCAGAACAAGCACCATTGGTCCTATCACATTTTTCACACTGTTGGAGCGGTTTGGCACAGCTAGAGAAGCGTTCAAAGCACTGCCGAGCCTTGCGAGAAAAGGCGGCAACGCATACTTTAATGAGAATTACACCCT
>JBQCDM010000046.1:0-5010 GCA_051961235.1 Nucleicultricaceae bacterium (SeqCode) | reverse complement strand
ATGGTTAGATTGCCGATCACCTCAAGGTACGAATTTTGTTCAATCGTGGTTGAATCATTACCGTTAATGTAGGTTGTTCTATCACCCGCGTTCAAGGTGATGTAGTTATTACCTTTTTCAATGGTTAAGGTCTTATTACCATCAAGCATCATCTGCTCATAATCACCCTTATCAAGCTCTTTATAGTGGCGCCCTTCAAGATGATATTCGAGCTCATCGCCCTTGGTAATTTTAAGATATCTGTCACCCTTAACGATATAAGTATTATAACTTCCTTTACCTGCCCCTTGGCCCTCTAGAGTCATCGTGCGAGAGCCTTTAATGATTGTTAGAAAATCATCACCATGTCCCGCGGGTTGTTCCTCCCCAGCAGGCGTTGTCTTTGGTACAGCCCCATCATTACCCATGATGGTCACATTACGGTCACCTGCTTCGATCCACTTCCAATCTGTCCCCTTTTGAATACGGGTTGTGCGTGTTTCAATCACCAAAGTATCCCAGTCTTTTTGGGCATGAAGATAGATTTGTTCTTCGCCCTTAAAGTCCTCATAACGAAACTCGTTATATCCACCGCCACCCTTTGTTGAATTTGATTTGATCGTACTTTTAGAGGGACGATCCGGCAAATAAGGTGGCATATTGTTAGAATTATAAAGGGTACCCGTTACAAAAGGACGATGCGCGCGCCCTTCAAAAAATTCAACAATGACTTCTTGACCAATACGCGGAATGAACAAAAAACCCCAATTATTCCCAGACCAAGATTGTCGCACACGTAGCCAACAGGAACTGTTTTCATTATTTTCTCCCACTTGATCCCAAAAGAACTGCACCTTAATGCGTCCATACTGATCGGTGTAGATTTCTTCACCAGGCGGCCCCACAACAACAGCGGTTTGGGAATCTATTTTTGGAATCGGTGTTATTTTCTGTGGTCTAAATGGCGTTGAATCTGGAAAAGCCTTAAAAGTATTCGTGTAGAGAGGGATTTTGCCATCAACATCCTTTTCAGCATTATAATGATGCTTTACCCACCTCAAAACATACCCAATATTTGCACTGTCACGGGGGTGATCCTCTAGAGAAAACTTGTGTCCTGCTGAAAATGCCGGCACAGTTGATCCGCCTTCAACAAACTTTTCAAGCAACTCACAGGCCTCCACACGCATCTGGGAATACCCTTGCACCACTCCAGACGTCGGCTTATCCTCATGATCCACGTCTCCTGGGAAATAATAAAGGCTATTTTGCCCGCCAACACTCTCTCCTAAAGCTTGACCAAAAATTTTGTTGGATGCAGTCGTGAAGTTATAGTCAGATTGTGAATATGAATTTGAAATAACATTTTGTTGAATTTCACATCGTGTGACAACGTTTAAAAAGCTCTGATCCGATATATTAGGCCAAATCGGAACACTTGTAATGCCCTCACACGGTTGATGTCCTGCTGGACTATCTGCAAATACCATCGTGTGTTGCCCATCACTATGGATGAAATAATAATAAATGCCTTCTTCTTCTAATAGTCTAGAAATGAAATCAAAATAAGTTTCATTATACTGCACACAATATTCACGCGGCGCCTGCCCTCGTGATTGGGTCTGATTCTTGAATTGAACCTGAAACTGCCCCAAAAGGTCGCCTACAATCTTCATAACAGATTCGTTTTGGTAAATGGCGCAGTTACTTTTGAAACGAAGCAACCAAAATTGGGGATACAAAAACAAACGGTAAAAGGTCGCAGTCTCGCTCGATTCACTGGGCGTTTGCTGCTGGATAACATGTCCGACGATACCATTAAAATATCGAGAAGCGCCCTCCATATCAATGGTAACGGTAACGCTCTGGCTCATAAGGCTGTTAAAATCAACCGCTTTGTTGGTAGACTCCACATAAAGCTCAAAGGCAAAGGGCTCAGATATCCCCTCATATCCTTCAAAACTCCTCATAACAAGGACATTCTCTCCAAGCGGCGAGGTGATTTTTAGTGAAATACTATCCTGTTGCGTTAGTGTTCTTGCTTTCACCAAGGGCTCTCCCCATCTTGGATTTTTTTATTGATTTGTTTATTTGTTTCTCTCTTTATATCAGGCTTCAGAGCTTCTGCAAAGCCTTAGAGCAACCTAAAATTATTCGAATGCTTACTATATGCTCACCATAAATTCACTTCATCCAACAAACTAAAGAAGACCAAGGCTTCTCATGGATACATGTTGATTGTGTCCGATCACTAAGTGATCATGAAAATTAATGCCGATGGATTGAACCGCTTTTTGAATTTCTCGCGTCAAAATAATATCTTGCTTGGATGGTGTGGGATCACCGCTTGGATGGTTATGTACGATGACAATGCTTGACGCCCCAGCCTGCAAGGCTTTTTCTACGACCTCGCGCTTATAGAGCATCACTTGATCCACCGTACCTAAGGTTTGGGCATCTTCTCCAATCAGTTGATTGTGGTGATCTAAAAATAAAAGCCTCACCTGCTCTTTCTTGAGATGCTCCATAGATAGCCTGCAATATTCAATCACCTTATCCCAAGACGAAAGAAGGGGACGGTTGACAATTTTTTCTTGCAATAGACGCTGCGCTACAATTTCAATCATTTTAAGGGCAACAATGGAAGCATCTCCCATCCCCTTTATTTTTTTGAGTTCTTCCGCATCAGCCTTAAAAACATGACCGATTGTTTTAAATCGAGCAAGTAGCTGCTTTGCAAGGGGTTTCACATCCCCGCGAGGATGGGCTGAAAATAAGATCATTTCAAGAATTTCATAGTCTTGAAGACCTTCAGCACCAGCTTTTAGAAATCGTTCACGTAATCTTTGACGATGTCCTAAAACGCTTTCATCCATCATAATCTCCCACTTCTATTAATATGTGGTACTATACGTAGATTAATAGACTTTACAAGCAGTTTTGATTTTTGTATCACTTAGACCATGAAGAATCGCAACCAAGAAAAAGAATTTTCACCCCTTCTCTATACAGAAAAACACGGATGGACTATTGCAATCCGATTAACGCCGCACGCCTCAAAAGACAGCATCAAAGGTATCTATGTGGATGAAAAAGGACGTCTCTATCTTAAAGCAAGCGTAAGAGCTGTTCCGGAAGACGGTAAAGCCAATAAGGCCATCATTCGATTGATGGCAAAGGAATGGAAAATACCGGCGTCCACAATTACACTCATTACAGGAGACACAGGGCGCCTTAAAATATTCTCGCTTCATACTATTTCTGATCACCTTAAAAGCGCCATTCTGACAGAAATAGCCCTTATAAAACCCTAGACCCTAACCTTTATCACTGAAGGACTGAATCAAAATATCTTTAACAAGCGGCTTTTTAAAATAGTTGTTATAGCGCTCTTTAAGGCGTCGTTTAAGCTCAGGCAGGTGCAAATGCGCATCATCGCTCCACACAACACCAAGCAGCGCATAACTATCAGCAAACGCCATATCCGTTATGCGCGGCAATACACCACGAATGCGTTCAGCGGCTTTTTCGTCTTCTGCCAAAATAACAATGATAAAGCTACAAAATTGCATGAGCTCTCTATTTTGAATAATCGGAATGATGAGTTTAGGCATACGAACGTAAGCATCTGGCATTACATCCCTTTTCCCCATCTCAGCCACGATTGTGCCGTGTAATAGAAGGCAACATAATGCAGCAGCAATGATCACAAAATAACGACGGAAATTCAAGCAGCACCCCCAGATATGTTAACCATACTTCTTATCCTAGAAGTTATTTTGCCTTAATTTAAAGCCGCTGCAAAGAGATAAAGATGAAGGTACTCATCCTCTAAGCCTTCTGGTCACCCAGACTTATCCGACACCGTGCGATTCAACAAAAAAAAACGCTCGATGTAACGAGCGTTTTTTGCGTTTTAAAAAAGAAAGTTATTACACTTTTTCTTTATGTAAGAACACACCTTTGTCAACCTTAGCAAAGAAATTTTGATAAAACTTTTCTTCGTCAATCGGTTTTACTTCAAGTGTTCCACCCTTGTTATCCATCACTTTAACTTGGAAGTTTGCACGCACACGCGTTTTATCGCCGTGGGATGAAATATTGCAGCTCACTTCAATCAGTGAGTTCTTTGTCCACGTTGCATGCATTCCCCACATGAACATGTTGAAAAACTTTTCACCATTATGCTCCACATCAACTTCCTTTGTTGCTGTGAGCAATCCAAGATCAGCGACGGCATTTTTTACAATATAACCATCATCTTGCAATACATCCAAAACCGCTTTCATCACTGCTTTGCTATCTTTGTGTTCAAAAGAGCGTGTTTGAAATTCGCGAATTTGGAGTTGTGTCTTTTCTAGTGACTGATCATTACCAGAGCTAGAGCAGCCAACCAATGCGAGTGGCAATGATAGTGCTGCTAAAAAAAATAAAGAACGCATCATAAATCCTATATGGCTTAACTAATTAAAACTTTGAAGAATGGTAAGTGAAGCTTTCAACCCGTTGAGCCTGATCAAATTTAATAATGACTGTCAGAGTTTTTTGAGTTTGAGAGTGTGCACCTGTTTTCTCAGAATAGTTAGCGCCAACGCCACCTAAAATAAGTGTCTTGCCCGCAATACCGCCAGCGCCTCCCATAATACCAGCGCCGCCCTCACTGCTCGAATAATAAGCTTCTGTTGCGATCTTGTCATAAATCCATGACTCTTTATTGCCTTGATCTTTAGAGACGATATTCGGTGAACCAAGAACGCCAGCAACATCCGCTTGCGTCATGCCAACACGAATTTGGCTTTGCACCACACCAACGGTTAGATTGCGATCAGTTGCTGAAGCTGCAGCCAATCCTTCTGTGTGATGTTCAACAGATTTACATCCAGCAACGGTTCCAATAACAAAAGTAGCAACAGACAACACTAATAAATTACGGCTCATTATTAACCTCTTAAAAAAATTTACAGCTCCCTATATCATGTCATTTCATATTTGGCAAATTTTTCAATTATTAGATGAAATAAAAAAACTGGA
>JBQCDM010000045.1:0-5063 GCA_051961235.1 Nucleicultricaceae bacterium (SeqCode) | reverse complement strand
GCGAATGACTTCTTCTAAGATATCCCAAACTTCAGGACGCTCACGCTCAACCATTCGTTTTGCAGCCTTAATAGTGCTCGCCAAACCATAACGCTCAAGCTTTGAATAAACAAAAGGCTTAAAGAGTTCGAGCGCCATTTTCTTTGGCACGCCACATTCGTGGAGCTTTAATTGAGGACCAACAACGATAACGGAACGGCCAGAATAGTCCACACGCTTACCAAGCAAGTTTTGACGGAAGCGACCTTGCTTACCTTTCAGCATATCTGACAAAGACTTGAGTGGGCGCTTGTTCGTACCAGTAATCGGACGACTACGACGTGAGTTGTCAAACAAAGCATCGACCGCTTCTTGCAACATACGCTTTTCGTTACGCACGATAATATCAGGCGCGCGCAAGTCAATAAGACGCTTCAAACGATTGTTACGGTTAATCACGCGACGATACAGATCGTTCAAGTCAGACGTTGCGAAACGACCGCCATCCAAAGGAACAAGAGGACGAAGCTCTGGTGGGATTACAGGCAAAACTTCAAGAATCATCCACTCAGGACGTGCACCGGATTCAATAAAAGCTTCAATAACCTTAAGGCGTTTTACAAGCTTCTTGCGACGCATCTCAGAAGATGTTTCCTTCAGATCTTCACGTGCTTTTATTGCTTCTTTTTCAAGATCAATTTCGCTTAAAATAGTCTTCAGTGCTTCTGCACCAATGCCTGCCTTAAACGCTTCTTCACCAAACTCGTCTTGTGCATCCAAATACTCTTCTTCAGTGAGCATTTGATTCAACTTGAGGTTTGTAAGACCTGGCTCTAAAACAACATAGCTTTCAAAATAGAGAATTTTATCAAGCGATTTAAGCGTAATATCCAACATGGTCGCAATGCGACTTGGCATCGACTTGGTAAACCAAATGTGTGCGACAGGAGAAGCAAGCTCAATATGCCCCATACGATCACGACGTACTTTAGAGAGTGTCACTTCAACGCCGCACTTCTCACAAATAATACCGCGATATTTCATGCGTTTATACTTACCGCACAAGCATTCATAATCCTTAATTGGACCAAAAATACGTGCGCAGAATAGACCATCTCTCTCAGGCTTGAATGTACGATAATTAATCGTCTCAGGTTTCTTTACCTCTCCAAAAGACCAAGAGCGGATAGTTTCAGGACTTGCGATACCAATTTTGATAAAATCAAAACTATCTGGGCCCTTCGCCTTACCGAACATATTTACTAAATTATTCATGTTATAGCCTATCCTCTTAAATCTTATGCATCTTGTGTTTTGCGACCAAAGTCGAAGTTAAGACCGAGTGATCTTAATTCTTTTGCAAGAACGTTAAATGATTCAGGAATTCCTGCTTCAAACGTATCATCACCACGAACGATCGCTTCATAAACCTTAGCACGACCCGATACGTCGTCCGACTTCACGGTGAGCATTTCTTGAAGTGTATACGATGCACCATACGCTTGCAGTGCCCATACTTCCATTTCACCGAAACGTTGACCACCAAATTGAGCCTTACCGCCCAATGGTTGTTGCGTTACAAGGCTGTATGGACCGACAGAACGTGCGTGGATCTTATCATCAACCATGTGGTTAAGCTTCAGCATATAAATGTAGCCAACCGTCACAGAACGATCAAAGAGCTCTCCAGTACGACCATCAACGAGACGCACCTGACCAGAAACATCAAATCCAGCTTTCTCAAGCTCTCTTGATACTTCCGCTTCCCGCGCACCATCAAACACAGGCGTTGCCATAGGCACACCTTTTGTCATGCTGCATGCCATTTCAACCAATTGATAATCATCCAAAGACTTTACTTCTTTTTTGTCTTGATCACGATGATAAATATCAACGAGAAGGTCACGCAAATCTTCTGGTTTTTTCTGAGCCTTATGAAGCGCATCCAACATCTCAGAGATCTGGCGTCCAAGGCCAGCAGATGCCCAACCCAAATGGGTTTCAAGAATCTGACCGACGTTCATACGTGACGGAACACCAAGCGGATTCAAAACAACATCAACAGGCGTTCCATCTTCCAAATGCGGCATATCTTCAACAGGCGCAATAAAGGAAACAACACCCTTGTTACCATGTCGACCCGACATCTTGTCACCTGGTTGAATCTTACGCTTTACAGCAACGAATACTTTAACCATCTTGAGAACGCCTGTTGGAAGCTCATCACCACGACGAACTTTTTCAACTTTATCCTCAAAACGCTTTTCAAGCTCTTTCACATCAAATTCGTGTTGGGATTTCAGCGCTTCAACATCACGCATCACCGCATCATCTTCAACAAAGAATTGCTGCCACTGCGACTTCTTAAACTCAGCCAAAACTTCAGCCGAAATCTTCGCACCTTTCTTCACGCCTTTTGGACCACTTACAATTGTCTGCCCTATGAGGAGTTCTTCAAGGCGAGCCGCCAAGCCGCGCTCAAGAATTTGACGCTCTGAGTCTCTGTCTTTTGCAAGGCGATTGACTTCTGCACGTTCGATTGCCAGCGCGCGTTCATCTTTCTCAATGCCGCGTCTTGAAAAGACACGAACCTCAACAACGTGACCTGTAACTCCAGGTGGCACGCGCAAAGATGTATCTTTCACGTCTGATGCTTTTTCACCAAAGATCGCACGCAAGAGCTTCTCTTCTGGCGTTGATGGCGTTTCACCTTTAGGTGTTACTTTACCAACAAGAATATCACCTGGCTTTACTTCCGCACCAATGGAGACAATACCTGTTTCGTCCAAATGACGAAGTGCATCATCACCCACATTTGGAATATCACGTGAGATTTCTTCTTGGCCCAACTTAGTATCGCGAGCCATCACTTCAAATTCTTCGATATGAATAGACGTAAAGGCATCTTCTTGCACAAGGCGCTCAGATAAAATGATCGAGTCCTCAAAATTGTATCCATTCCAGGACATGAACGCCACAAGAGCGTTACGACCGAGAGCCAATTCACCGTGGTTCACGCTTGGACCATCCGCCAGAACATCGCCCATCTTTACCAAATCGCCCGAGCGAACAAGGGGTCGTTGGTTAATGGATGTGCTTTGGTTTGACCGTTGGAATTTTTGCAAGTTGTAAATATCAACAACAGAACCTGCTTCAGTCGACGAATCTGTTACACGAACAACGATACGCATGGAATCCACTTGATCCACAATACCGTCACGACGCGCAATCGTCGATACACCCGAGTCAGATGCCACAACGCTTTCCATACCCGTACCAACCAAAGGAGATTCTGTGATCAAAAGAGGCACCGCTTGGCGCTGCATGTTTGATCCCATCAAAGCACGGTTCGCGTCGTCGTTTTCCAAAAATGGAATGAGCGAAGCCGCAACAGAAACCATTTGTTTAGGCGATACATCGATGAAATCGATGTCGCTTGGTGGCGCCATTGTGAATTCACCACTCTTACGACAACTTACGAATTCATCCATGAAACGATAGTCTTTGTCTAGCGTTGCACTGGTTTGTGCAATGGTATAGCGACTTTCCTCAGTAGCAGACAAATACACGATTTCTTCAGTTACTTGCGCATCAACAACACGACGGTATGGGCTTTCAATAAAGCCATATTTGTTAACACGTGCATAAGTTGCAAGTGAGTTGATCAAACCAATGTTTGGTCCTTCAGGCGTCTCAATCGGACAAATACGACCATAATGGGTGGGGTGAACGTCACGCACTTCAAAGCTTGCACGCTCACGTGTTAGACCACCTGGACCCAATGCAGAAAGACGACGCTTGTGGGTGATTTCCGCCAACGGATTCACCTGATCCATAAATTGGGACAACTGAGACGACGTAAAGAACTCTTTAATGGCTGCTGATACTGGCTTAGAGTTAATTAAGTCATGGGGCATCACGGTATCAATTTCAACCGAACTCATGCGCTCACGCACAGCACGCTCCATACGCGTCACACCCGTTCTGAATTGATTCTCAAGCAATTCACCAACAGGACGCACACGACGGTTACCCAAGTTATCAATATCGTCGATCTCGCCGCGACCATCTTTCAAATCAAGAAGAACACGTACAATTTCAAAAATATCCTTAGACTGCAATACTTGGATCGTATCTGGCGTTTGTAAATTCAATCGCGCATTAAGTTTCACACGACCAACAGCAGACAAGTCATAACGCTCTGCATCAAAGAACAATCCTCTGAAAAGAAGCTCTGCACCTTCAACGGTGGGTGGCTCGCCAGGGCGCATAACGCGATAGATATCGATGAGCGCGTCTTCACGTGTATTGTTACGATCAGCCATTAAGGTATTACGCAAATATGGACCACGCGCCGCATCATCAATTGCAAGCGTAGAAAACTCAGCAATACTATCTTTATTAATGGCTTTCAGAATATCGGCTGTAATTTCATCACCACAGGTTGCAATAACTTCCCCTGTCTTTGGATTGACGAGATCATCCGCCAAATAACGGCCGACCATATCCTCATCAATGACAAGAATCTCTTTGACACCTTGCTCTTGATATTGCTTTGCAAGTCTTGGCGTAACCTTGGAACCCGCCTCTAACAAGACTTTACCGGATGCAACATCCACAAGATCATGTGTCAACTTACGATTTCTAAACCGTACAGGATCAAAGCCAGTCGCCCAACCCTCTTTAATTTTTTTGAAGATAACGCGTCCATAAAAATAGTTAAGGATTTGCTGTCTATTAAGCCCATTCAACTCAAATGGCAAAAGCTCATTTGGTGGAACCTCACCATGCGCCTCAATCTTAGACTCTGACTCGCTATCATAAAGCGCCATCAAAAGAGTTGTAACAGGCAATTTACGACGACGGTCAATACGAACATACAAAAGATCTTTTGCATCAAACTCGAAATCAAGCCAAGAACCACGATAAGGGATAACACGCGCAGAGAAAAGATACTTACCAGAAATGTGTGTCTTTCCACGATCATGATCAAAAAACACACCCGGTGAGCGGTGCATTTGCGAAACGATAACACGCTCAACACCATTAATGATGAACGTACCATTGTTCGTCATGAGTGGAAT
>JBQCDM010000044.1:0-2355 GCA_051961235.1 Nucleicultricaceae bacterium (SeqCode) | reverse complement strand
AACAAGTCCGCTGCAAAAAGGGCTGCTTCATCACCACCAGTCCCCGCCCGGATTTCAAGAATAGCATTGCGCTCATCATCTTTATCTTTTGGCAACAACATGAGTTGCACTTCACGTTCAAGCGTGGGCAGCACATGCTTTAAATCATGCAGTTCTGCCTCAGCCATTTTTTTAAGCTCGTCATCGGTGCCAGAATCCGCAAGAACATTGCCCAGCTCTTTCACGTCAGCTTGAGCTTTTCTTAAATTTTCGATCGCTTTCACCACATCTTCAAGATCAGAAAATTCTTTTGATAACTTAGCAAATTCTTGCGCATCCCCAAAAGAAGAGGCACTCAACAAGTCTCTTAATTCATAATAACGGGACGTGACTTGATCTAACTTTTTATCAAAGCTCACCGAAAGTTCTCCACTTCTGTTATGCAGGATGCGAATTGTGCTGATTAAAAAAATCAACTAATGCATCTGGTGATACGCGATGGTTATCGCCCGAGTCAAGATCTTTCACAGTCAAGCGTTGCTCAAGGAGCTCATCCTCACCAATGAGAACAGCAAAACGACTGTTAATTTTGTTAGCGCGTTTCATGCGTTTTCCAACATTCCCCGCATAGGAAATATCAACCGGAACGCCTTGCAACCTTAAATCATGGGCAAGCTTTTGAGCATAGACATCCGTTGACTCCCCAACCGAGATAATCGTAACGGCACGCGCTTGCTCTGTTACAAGCTCTGTTAGCAACAATAGGCGTTCAATACCACCTGCCCATCCAATGCCTGGCAGATCAGGCCCGCCAAGAGCACGTGATAGACCATCATAACGGCCACCACCCAAAATCTCGCTTTGGGCTCCTAAAAATTGAGTCTCAAACACAAAAGCTGTGTGACAATAATAATCAAGACCACGAACAAGAAGAGGATCTTCCTCAAAAGCAACACCTAAATCAGAAAGGCCTTGCTTAACTTTTTCATAATGGGCAAGAGACACAGTATTCAAACAAGATGCATAGGAGGGTGCTGATTGAATGATTTCTCGATCTTTGGCATCCTTAGAATCTAAAATACGTAAAGGGTTGATCAAAAGGCGCTTCTTACTATCCTCAGACAAATCATTTTCATAGGGCCTCAAGAATTCCAGCAACGTCGCTTTGTATCCTTCCCGGCTTTCGAAATCACCCAGCGTATTAAGCTTTAAGGTGCATTTTTGAAGCAGCCCTAATGCTCTTAGGAAATCGGTGGAAAAAGCAATGGTCTCAACGTCAGCCCAAGGTTCATTCGAACCAATTAATTCAACACCCACTTGGTGGAATTGACGTTGCCGCCCCTTTTGTGGTCGATCATATCGAAACATGGGGCCTGCATAAAATAATTTCAGCGGCAAACTTTGTGTAAGTCCATTCGACAATACCGCACGCATCACAGACGCTGTGCCCTCAGGCCTTAATGTGATCGTCTCTCCACCACGATCTTCAAAGCTATACATCTCTTTTGAGACCACATCTGTTGAATCACCTAAGCGTTTAAAAACACCCTCGAATTCAAAAATTGGTGTGATGATCTCATCATAATTATATGTTCTTGCAACGCCCCTTGCGATCTCAATCAACTGCAAAAAAGAACGAGCGTCATTAAATAATAGATCGTGCGTACCACGAACCGGCTGAAACACAGAAGGACCCCTAACTTTTAATTAATGTTGCGGCCCAGAATATTTGAGAAGATTTTCAGGATCAAGAGAAATACGCGTAACGATACCCGATCCCCCTAATACAACAGGTTTGGAGTCATTGACAGAAATTTTAACACCACCCGCGTTACCCACCGATAATTGTCGTCCACTCTTTGCGTTCACGGTATAAACATCGCCTGGGTAAAAACTCTTTTGTACAATAATTTTTTGATTGCTATCTTTCACCTCAATCCAACATTTCTCAACAAAGGTCAAGTTAACAGACATGGCCACCTCAGCAGCTGGTGTTGCAGAAGGCGTCTCTTGTGCTGTCATCGCTTGTCCAGTTGTGCCAGGTTGCCCACCCGATTGAGGCGTTGATTGTTCCACTTGAGCTGGAACGTTCAACGTTTTCAGCGTCGTATTTTCTGTTACATTCCCACGATCATGCGTCTCTTGCGGTGATAGGGATGCCTCAGGTGAGGAGGAAGGCTCTGCTGACTCTTCATCTTCTTCTGCAGGTCCGCTGTCTTCAGCAATGGCAGATGCGAGTCCTTCTTGAGCTTGCAATGCCGAATCTGTCTGCTCTGGTGTTTCTGTACCATCGCTCACGTGTGCTTTTTGAGGTGCGGGAGACAAATCACCTTGAATCGCTTTTTGTAGTTCGGCCGGAATTTCTTTGGCAACACT
>JBQCDM010000043.1:0-2390 GCA_051961235.1 Nucleicultricaceae bacterium (SeqCode) | reverse complement strand
TTTCTTTTTCTTCTTTTGGGTCAGCAAAGGATGCATGAATGTAAATATCCTTTGAGAGAATTTTTTGCATTAATTCTCCAAACCCGCTTTTCTTTAGATGTGCATGCATTGCCTCAATGTCAAGATCCGTTTTTTCATTCATGATCAAAAAAATTTCATCCCGCAGCTGATCCAGCTTTTTATCCTTAAAATGAAGATCCGCAAAGGCTTGATCCACATCATGCAGAATCTCTGGATGATTTAAGAGCGTTGCAACGAGGATGCGCTGACGCAAAGTATCCTGCACATGATTTTTAAGGCGCACCACGGGCGGTGCTTCTGCCCCAAGGGCTTCACTACGCCCCAAATCGTGCTTATGAGCACCTTGACCAGTCTGCTTTGAATCGCGTTTAATTTGTTGTCTTAAGGAAAACAGCTTTTCCCTAAAAAATGATTCGTAATGTTTTTGAACGCTTTGATCTTTAATCGATGCCAGTAAATTTTTAAAATAAGCATCCAATGCTGCCTGTTGTTCGGGCGTATGCACGGGATGTCTTTTTAGATGTTCCTCAAAAATATAATGAGATAAAGCGATTGCCCCCTTCTTCACCTCTTCTAAGAGAGACTTGTCGCTGCTTGCTAAAAAGCTATCGGGATCCTCTCCATTCGGCAGAGACAACGTAAAAAAGGAACACCCTGGCCTTAAGTGTGGCAAAACACGATGCGCTAACTTAAAAGTCGCCTCACGGCCTGCCGCATCGCCATCAAACAAAACATAGGGCTCAGGACTACTTTTCCAAAGAAGCTGCATCTGCTCCACAGTCATAGCGGTTCCAAGCGGTGCCACTGCTCGATATCCACGCTCAAATAGCCGTATAACATCCAAGTATCCCTCCACGATGAAAATAGGATCATTGGGTTTATAGTTTTTAAGCGCTTCACTGAGGCCATACAAGGTTTGTCCCTTAATAAAGAGCGCCGTTTCATGGGAATTTAAATACTTTGGGTGTCCATCTTTCAGTAAGCGGCCCCCAAAAGCAATGGGTTTTTCCTGACGTGATAGAATCGGAAAAATGAGTCGATCCCTAAAATAGTCAAAACAACCATCCTTAGGCCGCGTTGTGCTTTCTAGAACAAGACCAGCATCAAGAAGCGTTTGCTCCGCATATCCTTCTTTCAGTAAATGCGTCTTTAACGCGTTACCAGAAGGCGCATATCCAAGTCTAAAGCGTGCCCACTCATGCTCAGGGATAAGTCGTCCCTCCAGATAAGACCGGGCCGCACGGCCCACATTTGCATATAATTGCTTTTGATAAAACGTTGTAGCTGCTTCAACAGCTTGCACTAAGGCCCGCTTATGATGCTGTGTTTCCAAAACAGCGTTTTGTTCTTCGGGTAGTTGAATGCCGACACTGTCTGCGAGCTTCTGCACAGCATCACGAAAGGAGAGATGATCTGACATCATGATGAATTTGATAATATCACCATGCACACCACATCCAAAACAATGGAACGTGTCTTGCACTTCATAAACCGTAAAAGACGCCGTTTTTTCTTGGTGGAAAGGACAATTACCAAGCAAAAGTTTCCCCTTGCGTGTTAGTTTGATTTTTTTATCAATCCAAGACGCGAGGGGAACCTTACTTTTTAAGTGGTCCATAAATTCTGTCGAAAAAGACACGTCTAACTTAGACCTCGTATTATGAGTGCATCACACCCTATAGATTTATGCACTATGGCACATTTCTCCAGTAGTCTTTTGATTTTTCTTTTTAGCAGGTTTTTTAGCTTTCTTGTTTTTCTTTGAATCACAACCACAATCGCAATTGCATTTCGTCTTTTTCTCACTTGTTTTTTTAACATCGGCTAAAATTGTTTTGCTTGGAGAGTTTTTAAAATGAAGTGTCACTTGCACAACATCTCCTTCTTTCAAACCGTCTTTTAAACCAATCAGCATAATGTGGTATCCACCAGGTTTGAAATGCACTGTTTTATTGGATGGCAATGCGATATGGTGCACATGATTCATCTTAAAAACATCACCATTTTGTATGGTTTCGTGAAGCTCTACTTTGCCACACACATCTGCTTCTGCGCGCACAAGTTGATCTTCCGTCAAAGCATTATTGGTGATTTCCATATAGACCGCGCTATTGCCCTTTTCCGCCACGTTTGCTCGAGCCCATGCGCCTTTAATGCCAATCATATCATCCGGCGCACACGATGCCTCTAGTGCAGCACTGCCAAATAATGACATCGTCGCAATCGTTAAATATTGAAATATTTTACTTTTCATTATCATGAACCCCTTTTCCATTTAAAATTCACATCTATAGTTTTATTATTAAATTATTCTCTTTAATTCAACTCTTTAGTGCGCATCATTCCAATTTGCGCCAATTCCAACGTCC
>JBQCDM010000042.1:0-9548 GCA_051961235.1 Nucleicultricaceae bacterium (SeqCode) | reverse complement strand
CCAACAAAATACTGCTTATGCATAGTTTTTCACGACGTGATAGATTGTTGCTTTTCCTGAAAGTGACTGTTTTATGAGAATAAGGCCTCTGCTTAAAGTAAAAGCCTTTTGATCTTTCCCTCACGATGAAGTCGCCAAGGCTGAAAGCTTCTCTTATGTCCTGACTCTCTCAAAGTGTGGCGGCCATGCTCTTTTAAATCACTTGACTGGCTTGGCGCAGATATCGCCTCTGGTGCATTCATCACAAAATTTTTCAAAACCCTGTACCTCTTAGCCTTTCCTTCACGATGTATTATCCAGGCTACCTCTTTAATTCCCACATCAAAGCTTTTTGTCAGAAAAAATATGATGCTTCATTATTTATAAATATTTTTTTGGCATTCTAGTATTAATGCAGAAAAATAAATCAATATTTATTTAATAATTATAGAATGACAGGATAGTATAATGCGACACATTTACTTAACACGTTTTAGTCTTTTAGCATTTTCATCTTTGATGATTGCGCCAAATCTTGCAGCCGAGAGCACGTCTTCTGTTGAGACAGGAGGAAGAATCAAGGGCCTCATTAGCCGGTTTGAAGCCCTCTCCAAACCTCAAGAAGTTCGAACAATGGCTGTACGCTTTAAAGACATGTCTGATTTGCTTGGCAAAATTCGAGACACAGACACTTACGTTGTGATTATGGGAAAGGATCTAAGAGACCTTACTAAGCGCCTCAAAATACCCCCAAAGATGGAATATCATCCCCAAGAAATGTCGGGCGTTGATCTAAGACAGGAAATCAATAATCTAGCACTCACAGGTCTTACCATCTTTAAGGTGGATCGCGTCATTGGGGCTGCCTTAAAACCCGCTCCTATTCCTCGTGCGCCTACTGCTGCTACCGCTCCTCTACAAACCAAACCAGCTCCCACCATCACCACCTTAAAATTTAACTCGATGGAGGATTTAAAAAGCCAGATCTCCCCCAACAAGCGTTATCTGGTGATGAAAGGCAAAGATTTTAGCAGCCTAGGCCGTATTGATATAAAACAAAACTTCAAATATGAAGAGCAAGAGCTTTCGGGAGAAGAGCTCATGCACGATATCGACATGACCCATGCCTCAGGGCTTACCATTTATGGCGTGCGGGAAGTCTCGTAATCACACCCATTTTTTTCTAAATCCTTGAAGAGACGCTTGTAGCAAAGCGTCTCTTTTTTTATGCGCTATTTTCGTCCCACGTCTTGATTTACTAAAAACACTTCCCATCTAAGGACTATATGGAAATTATTGGGAAGATCGCATGTTTAAAAACATTGCCCTATTTGTTGCATTGTGTTCAGCGTCTGTTAGCGCTTTTGCAAGCACATCGAGTTTTAAGGATGACACGTTAAGCGCACCTCTGATGAAAACAGGAAGCGCTAAAAAACCGCTCATATCGAAAAAGTTTCTTTTGAAAACACTGACTGAATCAGCCCAAAAAACCTTTGATATTTTTGAAGAAAATATACGCGTTGGATTAGGTACTTCTGAAGGACGCCTTGCAGCCAAAATGGTGATGGGAACAGTTACGGTTAGTCAACTCACACAAAGCATGCTCAATCGTAAAACAGGTCGATTTTTAAGCTCAGAGGCTGGTGATCTGTATCAAACTACTTTGACAGACCTCTTTCCTGAAGAACAACAACTCCCTTACTACAAGGATAACTTCATAAAAAAGCGTCCGGGTTATTCTGGATACGCACTTGGAATGATCGATAAGACGCTTGGAGCCTTTATTTTCAACGTTGGAAGCAAACCATCCAAAGCAACTTTTATCCAAGAATTTGATAAACTCATTAAGGCCCAAGCTGTCGTTTTATCTATGATGGCTGCAGGACACTATTTTCAAACCATGCACACGGCAAGAAGCGATTATCTTCACGAAGAATCTCAGATCGCGTTCACTCTCGCACTTGCAGGTGGTATCGGGCACTTCTTGTCCTCGGTTGCATTGGAAGCATTCCATAACTATCCTTTTATGGATCACTATATTTCGCTTAAAAAATCAGCGAATGTCGCGATGGATACGTGCACAAAGACCGCAAAACGTTCTCTTAAAAAAGCTAAAAAAGCGACTGATGATGTTGCAACCTTCGTTTTAAACGACGATCCTCATGCCTTTTCATTGCGCACTATTTGTATTCAGGTGTCTTATGCGTTAGGCAGCGAATTTGGCAACATGCTGCATACAATCAATTCTCTTGGAACGCTACGCACAGCAGACGAAGACGCTATGATCAACCAAAATGCTCGCCATTTATATGGCTCTATAACAGCATCAACCACTGATTTTTTGATGCGCGCTGCAGCCCGCACTTACACGAATTTTATGCCTTCTTTGAGTTAAATAAGACCATTTAAAGCAAGCACATCCCCCTTTAGTACGCTTTGAACGGCATCTAAAAAGTGTGACCCCACACCATCGGATCACACTTTTTTTATTTTTAAAACCACATTTAAAAAGACCCTATAGAGCGCCATCCATATCCCTTCATTATTCATTAACCTTTCATCCATAGAATAAATATATGGAATTCTAAATGTGGGAAGGTTTTCTAAAATGAGAGTCGCTTTAAAAGAAATAAATACAGTTAAGCTATTCTTAAACACGCTTATCGTTTTTATCTTTCTTGCAACGCCCAGCATGGCTACAGACCTATCCAATTGGATGCGGGAACAATCACAAAGAATCCCCGGATTTGCTGATCTCACGCTAACGCAAATTGCTATGCCTGGCACCCACGATTCTCTCACCTTTAATCTTAGTAGCGAAAAGCGTGCCTCAGGCGCACTTGGGGCTGCGGTGCATATACCCCTTGTGGGCAAAGGCATTGTTAAAGTCGCTAAAGCGCAAGGCGATGACCTGATCGGACAATTCAACACGGGTGCTCGATATTTTGATTTACGTATTGAACTAACAAGTAAAGGATTTGAGGGCGTTCATGGACTTTACAACGGCCCGATCACTCAAAGTTTTCAAGATTTTAAAGACTACCTAGTCAACCACCCAGGGGAAATCATTATCCTCGACCTTCAAGAGATTAATGTGCCCAACACTGAGAGCAAGCAAGAACTCATCAATCTCTTAAGAAGTATCTTTGGCGATCTCGTTCTTCTCTCTTCAGGAGGCAGTGTCAATGTAAAGTATAGCACGCTTATCAGAACCGGAAAGCGCGTTATCATTGTGATGAAGCAAGCGGATAGGGGTGATACTACAAGAACAGCGTTTGATCGCAGAACCTACCTAAAGTCTGTCTGGCACAACGAGCAAGATCCTAAAAAGCTTGCACAAAAGATCATTGAGTTTGAACAAAAAACACCCCGATCTTTCAACAGCATAAACGTCATTCAAGCTCAAACAACACCCGATACAGGTGGAACCATTAAAAGTGTGATTAAGTCGGTTTTCACCTTTGGTATAAAGGGTGGATTAAAACAAGATGCAAAGAAAGGCCTACAACATCAAAATGCTCTTTTAGATAAAGCAGCAGCAAACCCTGCATTGCTTGAAGCGATTAATGTTTTTATGGTAGATCACCTCACAAAAGAGCAGGCGCAAAAAATTATCGCGTTAAACACGCTGAAGACTTCGACTGGCAGCGAGAAGTTAAAAGCCGTTATCGGCACGCCACCTAGGGCAAGAGGCTAATTTACTTAAGAAGTATAGACAAGGAGTCCAGGGAGAAATTTGTTGGTCAACTGATTCTTTACGATTCGGATTTAAAGCATCAAAGACCCATTTTCTCCCTTCCATTGCTTTCAGCTTTCACCTGACTCCATTCTGATGTGTTCCATTTTGCAATACGTTTCTTGCTATCAACAAGCAGGTCTTCAGCAGCTGTTCCATGATATTGAACAAGATAATGCTTATATTTCTTGTAGCGGTAGCCATTTGCTCCATGAAAAGCAGATTCAAGCAAACCAACCTATCATACCAGTGCCCGCAACATCAATCTAATGAGAACGTCTAGCGAATAACCATCTCGATAAACCGGCCTGTGACACTTCTTTTTGCTCCCTCTCTGCTACTACGCTCTTTCTTATGGGTGCTCTTTAAAATAAAAACAAAGACCCCATTGGACATTGCTTTTCGCTCGAAGTGATAGAAAGCATCTTTCGTTAATTTATTCCCTCTAAGACATACGTAATTAAGATGCGGAAAACTCAAGAGAACATCCAAGACAGAATCCGTAAGGCCACACGATTCCACAGAAAGCGCTTGAAGTTTGGGCATCATGGCGTTGATGCGCATAAGACTTTCAACGGTTAAGGGGACATTCCTGCACGCAAATGTATGGAGATTAGATGTGGCGGGGAGATGATCCAAAAAGTTACTCGTAAAGCGATTGTCACAGATGTTTAAATCTTGCAATTGGGTAAGACCGTGGAGAAGATCCAAATGTCGATCTTCTAGCCCCATTTTTGAATCGATAAGTGTGTTAGTGAAGGAGAAATAACGCGTTTGAGGTCATCTTCTGTCGCCTCTATGTTCCTTAGAAACAAGCCATGGATCGGTTGCGTTTTTAAAAATTCACGCAGTTCACCGGTGACTTTTGAATCCACGCAACTCACCGAGTAAGTCTCTTTCTTCCCCTCATCAGAGCTCCTATAGGTGAAGTCACGATCAAACATCTCATCATCACTTAAGGATGATCCGAGATCATCAGAATTGGACGACGCCCACACTTCAGGAACAGACAAAAGAAGCACGCACCAAAACAACCAGATAATGACCATGGATCGCCCTTCTCCTTGCACATCATTAAGAAAGCATACTCCACCCTATACCCGACAACAGGCCAAAGTTACTGTACTGTACCATATCCATAATACACCGCAAAACTGGCATTTTTTCATGATGCCTTGAAATCAAAGGCTCAACACTCACATTTGCATCAAAAACTTTTGCAGGATGTGCTCAAAAACTCGCAATGACATTCTACCCAAAGAATGTATTCTATCTGTAGATGTTTTATCTCTGTTCCTTTCTTTGTTGAAGACACCTGATTCGCACCCACTTTTTTGAGTATTTTCATGCATGCCTCATAGGATTAGAGAACGGGACGCTCGAGTTTTACTTGAATCATAAAGGGATCTTTGGACCCAGCATCTTCTGCCCGCACCCCATCCTCAAGTGGTTCGTCACCAAACGTATGAAGCGTCATCAAGTTGCGGATGTCTTTTGATATGGGATCGCGTGGATCATAACTATCCGTAAACGAAATACTGCCCATCACAGAAAGGGTGTCTTCAATCTGAAGCCCATTCACATCCAGCTTGCTCAATATAAATCGCCGCATCACGTGCTCTAGGGTATATGTTGGATGAGACGTTACATTGGCATCTGTTGATATCTCTAGGAATCGACCAATGGTTGCAGCACAGCACTTGCAGAGATTGCGTTGCGTATGCACATTTAACATCAATCCCGAAATTATTTTTATCCCCTCTTGTTCCAATAACGCTTGAAGACGCTCTTTATAGCCAAATTTCTTCTCATCCATTTCGTGCATCAGATGGTGCACTAATGCTTGCTCGCCGTGCCCCATAAAAATCACATTATGCTTTAAATAGGTGGAAGGACTATGGGGCAACGGGGGAACACGCGTTTCATCACCTAACACCTTAAATCCTTTCGGGCGTGATTTTTCTGGCAAAGCATCCGCGACCTGAAGGCTCACACGATTCAATTGAAAGAGCAGCGCTTTAACATCTTCAAACAAAATCGCCTCGATTGTTTGATCGCCCCTGCGCCCTTCTGCAGCACGCACGGCCTGCTCTAGATTTGTGAGCCGTTCCTCCAAATTTTTCTTCACGTTTGTGTATTTCTGGAGTGATGCTGTGATGTCTTGCACATTGATTTTTTTCGACTGAGTGGCGCTGGATGTTGCACTATTTTCTTGAGGTGTCTTTGATGCTTCAAGCTGGGCGTTAAGTTTTTCAATGCTTTTTGCCGTGCTCGATAGAGCGCCGCTTAGCGATTTTTGATAATGTGCAACCGTAAAACGCTTTGAAACATCCCTCAGCGCCTTTGCCCAATCTTCCATCGCTTTTTGAAACTGATGATCGACGCCCAACTCCAAATCCAAAAGCGGCATCAATTTTTCAATCAAATAGCAGTAAAGCCCCTCTTTTGCATTGTCATCGGCCTTTTTTTGAGCCCAAAGTGCTTGAGCTTTTTTTTTGCTCCCTTCTTTTTCGTCCAACTTAAGGACTACTTTAAGCGTATGGATACTTGCTTGAAGCGTCCCTATCTGCTCTTCAAGTGCTAAAATCGGATTTTGGTCCGTTGTTTTTCGTTTTTCTTCCTCGCATGTTTTTAATGCTTCTATCAGTGTCTTTTGGAGCTTTATCAAATCTTTATTTTCTTTTACAAGCAGATATTCTTTTTCGGCCTCAATCTTCATTTTATAGAGGCGCATGAGATCAGAGGCTTTCTCTTCTAGAATCAGCAGCATCTCACGCCCCGTTTGATTCATGTGTCTGCACACCTTTTCGTATCGAGCCTGTGCTTGAAGAGAGAGTTCTATATTTTCTTTCATATGTTTTTGGAAAGGAACCGAAGCCCCCTCCATCAAGGTACAAAAATTCTTGGATACCTGCATATAGTCAGGCGCACTCACATCATCATTGCCCACAACAAGACCGTGTGTACTCAAAATCGTCCGTTGTTCCCTATGAGAAACATAGTGCGATGTAAAAAGAAAAGGATGCACGCGTTCCTGTTCTACGTCATAGCGCCCAACCGGCAGGTAAATAACCTTCAACACGCCTTCTGCGTCTCTACCTATCACACCAATACTCGCTGTTACTTTATTGGGATAACTTTCCCCTTGATTCAAGACGGCATGACTTTTATCGGGGATGTTTGAGGTCCGCACACGGTGATATAAAGCATCCTTCAATGCCTCATGATGTTCTTTTAGATGCAGGGTCTCTCTGTCATGGCTCAGATTCAGATGCCTTGCAAATAATACCTTTTGGTACGCATCACGATCATTTTCAAGCTGGCACGGCCCTTCATGGCACGCTAAAGCATTTTGGGCGCAAAAAATCGCACTCAATAGCAAGTGGATAAATTTTTGTTTTTTGCCGTTGAATTTCATGCGTTTAGACCTTAAGTTCGTTTATGTATTGGATAGAGTTTGCCCACTCGCCAAGCACCCCGACTCCCTTGAAGGAAATGTTTATGACAAGAATGAAACTGCCTTTACTGTCTACGCTTTCCCTATTATTGAACCCGGCGTCTTTGCACGCCTCTACGCTCGACACCTCAAACACCCCAACGTCCAAAATCCTTCAAGAAAAAGCGATAACTCTCATTAACGCATACATGAGTAAATATAACCTTAACCTGGAGGACACTGATTTTGATCAGCTGAAAGCGTGGGACGTGGATGAAGAACTGGTGGAACGTCAAAAAGAAGCTTTTACGGATTACAAAGAATCCAACGGACAAAATCCATATGCTAAGGCAGCTCTTTTAGATCTCACAGAGCTTGATGATCATTTAGAAGTGATGCTCAAAAACAAACATCATGCATTCAGCGATACTGAAAGGAATGAGGTTAAGACTTTAAGCCTCAAGCTGAAAGCCCTCTCTTATACCCTTTCTCCCTCAAAGAGTATTGGTCATGCCCTTCTCAATCACTTTAATGGCTTTGGCGCAGATTCTGAAGAAAGTGAAATTTTTAGAAGCCTCATACCTTAATACATCAAGACAAAGACTTCTCTTCTCCTGTTGTTTTTTAAGTTGCTTTTAAAGGCGTTTATCCGTATACAACTGATATCAACTCCTTGCCGGATTTCCGGCTTTGTTGAGACAATCAACCCATTAGCCATAAGGAGTAAACATGGTTTTATATGAATGTATCGTCATTGGACGGCAAGATCTGTCCCAATCTCAAGTAGATGCAATTACTGAAAATTGCGTTCGCATTATCAAAGAAGACAAAGGCAAAGTTGAAAAGCAAGAATATTGCGGTCTTCGCACACTCGCATACCCCATTCGCAAAAACAAAAAGGGACATTATGTTTTGATGAACATTATAGCCTCCCCAGCTGCGATTAAGGAAGTTGAGCGTCAATTGCGCCTTAATGAAGACGTGTTGCGTTATATGACGATTGCTGTTGAAGAGCACGATCCAAACCCATCCGTACTTTTGAAATCATCCAAGCGCGAGGGTCGTCGTGACTATGGATATGATCGTGATGAAGAAGGCAGCTCAGATGAAAGCGCTGCAGAACCAACAGTAGCCGCAGGAGACAGCAATGAGTAATTATTCATCTCAAAGACAACAAGGGTCATTTTCAGCGGGTGCCAGGAAGCCCTTCTTTAGAAGAAAGAAGACTTGCCCGTTCTCAGAACCAGGCGCACCAAAAATTGACTATAAAGACACTCGCCTTCTAGAGAAATTCCTCTCTGAACGCGGTCGTATTATTCCACGCCGTATCACAGCTGTGTCAGCAAAGCACCAACGTGAACTCGCGATTGCGATCAAGAGAGCACGCTATTTGTCCTTGCTTCCATACGTTGCACGGTAAACGCATTCATGCAAACTCATTTTCTCAAAAATGAGACGCTATTGATTGTAGGAGGGGGCACGCTAAGTGCCCTCTTTTATTATTTGCAAGCGACCTCGAGCTTTTTCGGTGTCTTTGTGATGCTGCCCTTGGCCCTACTTGGGTTATCACAAGGGTATCGCAAGATGGCACTTGGCGGCATTTTAGGCGCCTTTGTTGTTGCACTCTTAGCAGCCAAACCTACCTATGCGCTCCTATATCTCCTCACCAATGCAGGTCCTGCAACAGTCTTCATTCGATACCTTTTGCTATCGCGGGGAGACGCAAAAAAGATTGAATGGTATCCTCTAGGCCAAGCACTCTCGGCTTTAGTAATGTATGGCCTTTTGTTTTGCGCCATACATGAGCACTTCCTTGCCCCTACGCTTAAAATAGAAATTGAAACAGTCCTAAA
Source organism: Nucleicultricaceae bacterium (SeqCode) (assembly GCA_051961235.1). Taxonomy (GTDB): domain Bacteria; phylum Pseudomonadota; class Alphaproteobacteria; order Caedimonadales; family Nucleicultricaceae; genus JBQCDM01. Next base: position 544 of record JBQCDM010000042.1, on the reverse strand, counting down.
ACACATTGAGGCACAAACAACGGGGCCCCAACAACAGATGTTTGTAGAAGCGTTTCGATTGCTCGAGCAGCTAACCTCTGGCATGAGCACCATCAGTATTACCGTGTGGACACTGTTGTCATGCTATATTTCTGAGCGTTTACTGATGAAGGGCAATCATAACATTCGCCCCATGCCCGTGATCAACCAACTCACACTTCCATGGTGGTTGTGGATTGCCTTTGCTATGGCTGGCACACTTGCATTCCTTTTAAATAATGCACCTGCAGCACTTAGCTTGAATATTTTCGTATTTTTAGGTTTTATTTTTTTCTTGCACGGGTTAAGTATTGTGCATTACTGTTTGAACCGGTCAAAAAATCCACGCTTATTTTTGTTGCTTTTTTACGGTTCGGTGTTACTTTTGGGTTGGATTATTGTATCGCTTGTGGTTTTATTGGGCCTATTCGAACCATGGGTGAACTGCAGAGAGAATTTATCTAAAAAATTAGGAAATTAAAATGGACTTTATTTTATTAAAAAGCGAATAACGACTAGGTCAAAT
>JBQCDM010000041.1:0-6585 GCA_051961235.1 Nucleicultricaceae bacterium (SeqCode) | reverse complement strand
ATTTTGATGCATAAATGTTAACAACCGCAGGTGCCACTTTCTTAACTGTCGCAGCAAAACTGAGATTAATAAATTCCCGTGACTCAGGTTGAATTTTCTTTTCTGATATGTCAGAGCCCAAGAGCTGAACTTCTTGAGATTTTTCTTCTTCAATAGCAAAGCCCGCATAAGAAATAAAAAAAGAAGAGATCACAAGAAGCACATTATAAATGGAAACTTGCAACTCTCTTCTCCGTTTTTTAAAAACGACCTTAAAAGATCTGTTGGTTAGGCTTTAGCCTCGTGTTCATGCGCATGATCGTGGTCATGACCATGGTCATGATCATGATGTGCATGATCAGTTTTTGCTTGTTTTGGCTTTGCTGTCACATCGCGATCAACAAACTCAATAATTGCCATAGGCGCCATATCACCATAACGGAAACCAGCTTTAATAATGCGTGTGTAACCGCCTGGGCGTGATCTATAGCGATCGCCCAAAGTGCTCATAAGTTTTGCAACGATATCTTTACTGCCTAAAACAGACAGAGCTTGTCTTCTTGCACTCAAATCACCTTTTTTACCAACAGTGACGAGCTTTTCTACATATGGCCTTAAATCTTTTGCCTTTGCAAGCGTTGTCTTAATTTGCTCAAACTTAATTAAAGAGCTTGCAAGGCCAGAAAGCAGTGCCTTCCTTTGACTGGATTTACGCCCAAACTTGCGTCCTTGATGACCATGCCTCATTTATATCTCCATTACTCTATTTAACCCAATTAATAGGGTTCATCAATTTTTTTAATCAAATCATCAATGTTTTCAGGCGGCCAGCCATCAACATGCATACCCAATTCAATTCCCATCTGTGAGAGAACTTCCTTAATCTCATTCAGAGATTTACGACCAAAGTTTGGCGTTCTCAAAAGATCAGACTCTGTCTTTTGAACGAGATCACCAATATAGACGATGTTTTCGTTCTTAAGGCAATTCGCTGAACGTACTGAAAGCTCAAGTTCTTCAACTTTACGAAGCAAATTACGATTAAACGGTAGATCTGACTTCTTCTCTGCTGAATCTTTTTCTTCAGGTTCATCAAATGTAATAAACTGTTTCAATTGTTCCTGAAGTATTCGAGCAGCCAATGCCACTGCATCCTCAGGCTTAACAGAACCATTTGTTTCAACATCTAAAATGAGTTTGTCAAAGTCTGTTCGTTGACCAACACGCGTGTTATCAACTTTAAAGGATACTTTTAAAACAGGACTAAAGATTGCGTCAACTGCGATATAGCCGATTGGAGCATCATCATGTTTCAACTGGCTTGCAGGGATATAGCCCTTACCAGAATCAACATAAATATCCATAGAAATGCTGCCATTTTTATCAAGATGGCAAATCACCAAGTCTTTATCCAAGATTTCAATATCAGAACCACAAACAATTTGTTCTGCCGTTACTGGACCTGCTTCTGTTGCCTTTAACGTCATCTTTTTAACGCCTTCACCGTGTTTACGCACAGCAAGACTCTTTAGGTTCAAGATGATTTCTGGAACATCTTCAATGACACCAGGTATTGAAGAAAATTCGTGTTGAACACCTTCGACTTGAACACCAATAACTGACGCTCCTTGTAAAGAAGATAAAAGAACTCTTCTTAATGCAGTTCCAAGAGTTAAACCAAAACCGCGCTCTAGAGGATCAGCAACGACAATGGCTCTACGGCTCGGATCATCACTGATCTTTACATTGAGCTTGTATGGTTTTATTAGACTTTGCCAATTTTTTTGTATCACTTGATTACCCTTTTAGCAAAATTGCACTTACACGCGACGACGATTTGGAGCTCTGCATCCATTATGAGGAACAGGAGTCACATCGCGAATCGCTGTAATTGTAAAGCCAATACCTTGCAAAGCTCGAAGTGCTGATTCACGACCAGAACCAGGACCTCTCACTTCAACTTCAAGCATTTTCATGCCATGTTCCATGGCTTTGCGCCCTGCATCTTCAGCAGCAACTTGGGCTGCATATGGCGTTGACTTTCTTGAGCCCTTAAAGCCCATCATACCAGCTGATGACCATGAGATTGCGTTACCTTGAGCATCGGCAATTGTCACCATTGTGTTGTTAAATGTAGCGTTAACGTGCGCAACACCGGCTACAATATTCTTTCTTTCTCTTTTTCTGACGCGTGTAGAATTTGGCTTAACCATTCTTAACTATCCTGCAAAAAATTATTTCTTCTTACCTGCAATCGCAACTGCTTTACCTTTTCTGGTACGTGCATTTGTGTGCGTTCTTTGACCATGAACGGGAAGACCCTTTCTATGACGCAAACCTTTGTAACATCCAAGATCAACGAGTCTCTTGATATTCATCGCAACTTCTCGACGCAAATCACCTTCTACTTTGTAATTTGTATCAATGGCTTCGCGAATCTTAAGAACTTGATCATCCGTCAATTCGTGAACGCGGCAATGAGGGGCAATACCAACCTCATCACAAATGATTTTGGAATTGGCAGGACCAATACCATAGATATAGCGAAGAGCAATTTCTACTCTCTTTTGAACAGGCAAGTTGACACCAGCTATACGCGCCACTCTCGAATCTCCATATTTTTATAATTACTATAATATCGGCAATTTATAGAGAAGTACGCGACAAAGTCAATAACAAACATCTGCTATCAACCTTCTCGCGTTCGTCCCTATTGAACCGATTTTACGACATCCTGACCAGACTTAAACGTTTTTAAGTATTCCAGTATGTCGCGACTAATTTCTTCAGGATCCTTTTCACCATCCACACGCAAAACCTTATTTGCATCTGAAAAATATGCAATCAATGGCTCTGTTTGAGACTTGTAAACCCCAAATCTTGTTTTCACTGCATCTTCAGTATCATCAGCGCGACGCACAAATTCACTGTTTCCACAGATATCACAAACATTTTCAACTTTTGGTTGCTTCGTATAATCATTATAGACAGCACCACACGTCTTGCAGGAAAATCGCCCGGCGAGTCGTTTCACTAAAGTTGATTCATTCACTTCGAGCAAGATAACGATAGAAATCTCTTCACCACGCTCGGCCAAATAATCTTCTAAAAGCTTGACCTGATTCAACGTCCTTGGAAATCCATCAAAAATGAACCCTGATTTTGAAGGACCTAAAGCCTTACGAAATAAATCAAAAATGATTTCATCAGAGGTATAACCACCCGTGTCGACAACATTTTTAATTTTGAGACCTATCTCAGAGCCGCTCTTAATTTCCGCTCGAACGATGTCACCTGTACTCACTTGTTTTAACCCAAGCGTGCTCTCAATAACTTTACTCTGCGTTCCTTTACCGGAACCAGGAGGTCCGAAAAGGATAATGTTCATTATTTTCTACCTTTAATAAAGTTGGCTTTGCGAATCAATCCTTCATACTGATGTGCTATCAAATGGGATTGAATTTGAGCCACAGTATCAATAGAAACACTCACAACGATCAATAAGCTTGTACCACCTAAATAAAACGGAATAGCATACTTAGTAATCAGCACCTCAGGAAGCACACAGATAAAGGACAAATATGCAGCCCCCAAAACCGTCAATCTTGTGAGGACGTAATCCAAATAATCAGCTGTCATTTGGCCAGGCCTATACCCTGGAACAATCGCTCCGTTCTTCTTTAAATTTTCCGCCGTCTCAGTTGGATTAAACACAACTGCTGTATAGAAAAAGGCAAAAAATACGATGAGTGCAATAAAAATACTCATATAAAGTGGTTGGCCTGGGCTTATGTAATAAAGCACATGAGCCATAAAACCTTCAGGATCTGTTGCTGAAAATCGTGCAACTGTCACGGGCAACAACAAAATCGAGCTCGCAAAAATGGGCGGAATAACACCCGAGCTATTAATGCGTAGTGGTAGATGTGAGTTCTCACCACCAAATTGACGATTACCCACTTGACGCTTTGGATACTGTATAAAAATACGCCTTTGCGCACGTTCCATAAAAACGATAAAAGCAATCAAGGAAACGACAAGAACAAGAATGAAAAAGATCATGAGAGGCGAAAGGGCCCCAGTTCGTCCAAGTTCAAGTGTTGTTGCAAGCGCATGTGGAATGTTAGCTACGATACCTGCAAAAATTAAGAGAGAAATACCGTTCCCCACACCGCGCGCCGTAATTTGCTCACCGAGCCACATTAAAAAGAGCGTACCACCGGTCAACGAAATAACTGCGGAGACTCTAAAAAACATACCAGGGTCAATAACAGGGGAACCTGGCATGGATTCAAGACCCGCTGCGATACCCCAACCTTGGACAGTCGCTAAAAGCACTGTTCCATAACGCGTATATTGATTAATTTTCTTGCGACCAGCTTCACCCTCTTTTTTTAGAGCCTCTAATTGAGGAGATACAGAAGTCATCAATTGAACGATAATGCTTGCTGAAATGTACGGCATAACACCGAGCGCAAATATTGTCATACGCCCCAATGCACCACCAGAGAATTTATCAAAAATTCCAAGGATACCACTTGAATTCTGCGATGCGATTTGATGCATCAACTCAGAATCAACACCTGGCAACGGCAAATACGTTCCGATACGGTATACGATTAATGCAAAAAGAGTAAACCAAAGGCGTTTCTTAAGATCTTCAGCCTTAGAAAACGCCTTAAAGTTAAAATTAGCCGCCAATTGCTCCGCGGATGAAACCATTTGTAATTTTCCTAGTCTTGACTCACATACGTGATTTTAGTTTTTGCCTTCTCAAGAGCAGTAACAGCAGATTTTGACGCCTTCCAAATCTCAAGTTGAAGAGCGGCCGTTAATTCACCACGACCAAGAACTTTTAGATAGTCACAAGATGAACGAACAAGCTTTAAATCTTTCAATAAAGCGAGATTGACAACTTTACCCGCATCAATGAGCCCTGCATCAAACGCATTTTGAAGATCGTCAAGATTAATTTCTCCAACATTCTTTGTGAAATTGAAGTTATTAAACCCGCGCTTTGGCAGCCTGCGATAAAGTGGATTTTGTCCACCTTCAAATCCATTGATGGAAACACCTGTACGAGCCTTTTGACCCTTTACACCACGTCCACATGTTTTGCCTTTTGTGCAACCAATACCACGACCAACACGAATCCGCTCTTTACGCGCACCTGGATTATCTTTAATTTCGTTAAGCTTCATTATCAATTCTCACTTCAGACTTGTTCAACCTTTAAAAGGTGCTTGACCTTTTCAATCATCCCGCGAATAGCAGGTGTATCTTCTAAAACCACAGTTCGATGCATCTTGTTCAATCCAAGCCCATGTAGAGTTTGTGTTTGGATTTCTTTGCGCCTAATAGCACTTGCAATCTGAGTGACTTTTACTTGTGCAGACTTTTTACTCATCTGAAGTTACTCCTTCACGATCTCGTCGACCGATAATCTCACCAACCTTCTTGCCACGACGTGCCGCAATCTGTCTTGGTGACATAATTGAATTTAAACCATAAATCGTAGCACGAACCATGTTGTTTGGATTGGAAGACCCAATAGACTTACTGACAACGTCTTGCACACCCAATGCTTCAAATACAGCACGCATTGGACCACCCGCGATAATTCCTGTACCAGCTGGCGCTGCGCGCATATGAACATGACCAGAACCACATTTGCTCTTGATATCATGATGCAATGTGCGACCTTCTCTTAAAGGAATACGAAACATTGATTTCTTCGCAGCATCAGTCGCCTTCTTTACAGCTTCAGGCACTTCACGTGCTTTACCTGTACCATAGCCAATGCGGCCCTTTCCATCACCCACAACAACGAGCGCAGAAAATCCAAAACGACGACCACCTTTAACAACTTTTGCGACGCGCTTGATACCTACGAGTTTTTCTATTAACTCAACATCTCTTTCAGCAGCTTTTGCCATAACCCCAAATCCTTAAAAATCTAATCCGTTTGAACGAGCTGCCTCAGCTAATGCTTTAACACGTCCATGAAACAAGTAACCACCGCGATCAAAAACAACTGTCTTAATGCCATTTTCAACTGCTCGCTTTGCGATCAGCTTTCCAACAACCTCAGCTGCTGATTTATCGCCACCTGTCTTAAGTTGCCCCTTAAGCTCACGGTCGAGTGTGGAAGCTGCAACAAGCGTATGACGCTTTGAATCATCAATGATCTGAGCATAAATATTTTTCTTAGAACGGTACACCGATAAACGCGGCCTGTCTGTGTTGACTTCAGCGATTTTCGCTCTTGTGCGTGACGTTCTTCTCTTAAATTTATCGCGTAATGTAAGCATAGCTTTTATTTCTTCTTACCTTCTTTACGTAAAATAACCTCATCTTGGTACTTAATACCCTTGCCTTTATAAGGCTCAGGTTTCTTATAGTTCCTGATCACAGCAGCAAACTGACCGACACGTTGTCTATCAGCACCAGAGATTGTGATTTGAGTAGGTTTATCACACTTCACTGTTAAATCTGAAGGGATTTCTACATCAAGATCGTGTGAAAAACCAAGGTTAAGCTGAAGCTTATTTCCTTGAATCGCCGCACGATAACCAACACCATTAATCTCAAGAACTTTTGTAAATC
>JBQCDM010000040.1:0-7321 GCA_051961235.1 Nucleicultricaceae bacterium (SeqCode) | reverse complement strand
TAACCTTGCGTAATGATTCTTTCTTCACTGCCATCCACTTTCATAACGCCGAGAGAAAAAACACCTTTATGCCTTTTTGTAAAAGCAATCAAATCCCCACGGGGCGACCATATAGGGGTTGTATACTCGCCGGGCCCAAAACTAATACGCTTTGGCTCCATATCAGACAAATCCATAACATAAAGCTGCGCAACACCACTTCGATCAGACATAAAGACTACCTTTGAACCGTCTGGCGAAAAACAAGGAGAAGTATCAATGACTTGCGGTGTATTTGTGAGGCGCTGTACCGATTTATTTTGAAGATTCATCAAGTAAATCGAGCTCGTACCATCAAGTTTTGCATAACTCATTACCACTTGCCCACCTTCACTAGAAAATCGGGGTGCATAGGTCATGCCTGGGAATTGACCCAGCAATTGATTCTGGCGTGTACTTGTTTTCATTAAGTAAACATGCGGCTTTTTATTCAAAAAGTTAAGATATGCAATGGTGTCCAGCTTTGGTGAAAAGCGCGGCGTTAAAACCAAATCCTTCCCATCCGTGAGCCATTCATGATTGGCACCATCTTGATCCATCATGCCCACCCGTTCAATGCGGCGACCTTTGCGCACTTGTCTACCCACATAGACGATTTTTGTATCAAAATACCCATCGTCGCCTGTAACTCTTTTATAAACTTGATCAGCAATTTTATGCGCGGCTCTGCGCCATGCATCGGCAGATGCCGTAATCGCAAACCCAACCATTTGCTTTTCTGTGTACACATCATAAAGACGAAATTCAAAACGCAGCCTTCCATCTTGCGATTTGGAAACAGCGCCTTTGAGAAGAACTTGCGCGTTAATCAAACGCCAATCGGCAAACCGAATGGATGCGTTAATGTCATTTTGCCCTTGGATAAAGCTCGCGCGATCTAAGGGTTTAAAAAGGCCTGATCTCTCTAAATCCGCTGTAATGACCTGTGCTATATTTTGCCCAACCGTGCCTAACTCTGGCGACGTTGCAGCAAAATCAAGGATAGCAATCGGCATAGGATCAATCTGTCCTTCAGTGACGTCGATGCGAAGTGGCTCCGCCTGCAGCGCATTGGCGCTCACAATCAGAATAAACCCTAGGATTTTAAAGATATATCGAGCCATTTTTTTCTCCATAACATCGGCATCTTAAAACATTTTTTGCGGATCAAACGTGATGATCGTTACTTTCCAACTCTCATATTTATCAAGTGGAAGCTTAAGTGGATTACACTTTGGACTTTTCACTGCTCGAAGCGCGCTATCGGCAGCCGCCTGATAGAAAGGATCGCTCGTCAGACGTCCCGTGTCAACTCTTTCAGCATTTTTTACGGTAGCATCAGCATTTATCCAAACTTTAATCTCAACCCGTAAATTTTTTGCGTCTTTTGCGCCTGCCGGTAAGTTCCAACATTGTCCCAATTGTTTTCTTACAGCATCAAGCTCACTCATGGTTAAGCGATCCCCCTTAACGCCCGCATCACCTGAGCGGAGGGAAGACTCGGAATCCTTTGCTTCATCATTCTTATCATCTGAGCTTGTATCTTTTGACTCAGCGAGATTCTTTAGAAGCGAGTCGAACCGTTTCTTCACCTTATCATTTTTCTCTGTCTTCTTTTCTTTTGGCTTAGGCTTGTCCTTTTTTGGCTCTGGTTTTGGCTCTTTTTTAGGCTCTGGCTTCACCTCTGGTTTAGGTTTAGGCTCTAATTGTTTAAGTAATTCAGATAAAGAAACCGCATCCTTATCATCGGGTTCTGGCTCTGGAGCTGGTTCAGGCTTTGGTTCCGGTTTAGGTTCTGGTGTTGGCTCTGGTTTTGGTTCAGGCTTTACCTCAGGTTCCGGCGCTGGCGTTGGTTCAGGTTTGGGTTCTGGTTTTGATTCTGGCTTGGGCTCAGGTTTAGGCTCTGGCTTCACCTCTTGTTTAGGCGTTGGATTTGGCACGGGATTGGGTGCCATTGTTTTATCAGCAACCTCCACAATATCCATAGCAACGGGCATTATAATAGGTGGCGTATTGCGTGAGAAAAGATTCGCCCCAAATGCCAACAATAAAAGAAAAGCAACATGAAAGAGTGCAGAAAATAGAGCAGCTTTTCGTAAGTCCATGAAAGGGAAACTCCTATCGACCTTTCTTTTGCGAACCCGCGGGCTCGCTTGATTTAGGCATCTCTGTCATTAATGCAACCTTCTTATAGCCCGCACTATTAATAGCGCCCACCACACTCATAATCTGGCCATAAGTGACCGTCTGATCACCACGAACAAAAATCCGGGTGTCAGGCTTTGCTTCAGTAATCGCTTGCAGCTTTGGAATAAGGCCTTCTACAGCCACTTCCGTTTCTTGGAGAAACACTTTGCCATCACAAGTAATTGAGACAGTAAGGGGTTCAACACTCTCATTCATCGCAGAAGCCTTGGCTTTTGGCAAATCAACGGGAACCGCAACCGTCATGAGGGGGGCTGTGACCATAAATATAATAAGAAGAACCAACATAACGTCCACAAAGGGCGTCACGTTAATCTCACTCATGGGTGCCGCACCGCGCCGTCCTGATCCACGACTTGATTGAATAAGACCACCCGCCATTATTCAACTCCTTCCAATTGCCTTGAGATAATAGCTGAAAACTCATCAACAAAACCTTCCAAACGCATAGCATAACGATTAATTTGAGTGGACAGCTTGTTATACGCAAGCACTGCTGGAATAGCTGCAATAAGACCGAGCGCTGTTGCAAAAAGCGCTTCTGCAATACCGGGTGCTACCACGGCTAAGTTCGTGCTTTGAGAGGCTGCAATGCTTTGAAAGCTATGCATAATACCCCAAACCGTTCCAAAAAGGCCCACAAATGGCGCGGTTGAACCAACGGAAGCAAGGAATGTCATTTGTGTTTCCAGCTGATCAACTTCCCGGTTAATCGTAACCCGCATCACTCTTTCGATACGTTCTTTTAAGTGCGCTCTTGCATCATTGCTTTGCGTGCGATTTTTAGAGGTTGATCGTCTCCATTCCTTCATGGCAGCTGAAAAAACAGCGCTCATCGGATCTTTTGGTTTTGCCCCCACACGCTCATAGAGAGATTCAAGGGCGCCACCAGACCAAAATGATTCCTCAAAACGATCGGCGCCGGCTTGAACAGATTTCATTTTTGTGAGTTTTGCAAAGATAATCGTCCAGCACCAAAATGACGCCGCGATTAAAATAAGCATCACCGCTTGCACCACCCAATCAGCACCTAAAAACATATCGAGCGGAGAAAATCCAACGGATGCCGCTGATTCGCCTACATTTACTGAATCGATTGAATTATTGTCCATGTTCCTCATCCCTACACTTAACCGTATCATAAATTCCAAATTGCTCTGGAAGTTTTCGTATCATAAAAGTTTTATCGACAACTGCAACAGTCACTTTTAATTCTGCAATAGTTTTATTATTTTGATCTCGAATGACTTGATGAAAAGTCATTTTCACACGCATTTTTTCAATGATAGATGTCTCAATACTTAGCTGATCACCAAGACGCGCTGGCGCTTTAAAATCAATCAAACAGCGTGTCACAACAAAAAAAAGACCATCCTCAGCAATGATCGTTGCAAGATCGATCGCCGCATCTACAAACATCATAGAACGCGCACGTTCTGCCATTTTGAGATAGTTCGCATGATAGACAACACCCCCCAAATCCGTATCTTCAATAAAGACCCGGCATGTAAAAATGTGCGGCTTTGTCATGCGGAGCATTGGATGCATTAGTCCTCTTTTGAGAAATGCATGGAAGGTGCAGCACCTTCGAAAGGAAGACCCAAATAAGCATAAGCATCTTGGGTTAAAACACGACCACGTGGCGTTTTTTGAACAAATCCTTGTTGGATAAGAAATGGCTCTACCACTTCTTCTAAACTATCACGTTGCTCAGACAGAATTGCTGCCATTGTATCAATACCCACAGGGCCTCCAGCGTAAATGGTCGCCATACGCTCTAAATAAAGTCTGTCTAAATTATCTAGCCCTTTTTTGTCAACACCCAATTTTAGAAGCGCGGTATTCACACATGTTCGATCAATGATAGCGAGATCCTGTACGACCGCAAAGTCGCGCACACGACGCAGCAATCGTCCCGCAATACGGGGCGTTCCTCGCGATCGTTTGGCAATTTCTTGCACCGCATCTGCTGCAATACTCATTTTAAGCAGATGAGCACCCCGCGCCACAATATGCTCCAACTCCTCTGCCGTATAATACTCAAGCCTCAAAGGAATACCAAATCGATCCCGCAGTGGTGTGGTCATCAAACCGGTACGCGTTGTTGCAGCCACAAGCGTAAAGGGCGGGAGATCAATACGAATAGAGCGCGCCGATGGCCCTTCTCCAATAATCAAATCGAGCTTAAAATCTTCCATCGCAGGATAGAGCACTTCTTCAATATGCGCATTTAAACGATGGATCTCATCAATAAACAATACATCTCTTGGTTGCAGATTCGTCAAAATCGCGGCCAGATCTCCAGCCTTTGAAATAATAGGACCTGACGTTGCCCTAAATCCAACACCAAGTTCTGTTGCGATAATTTGTGATAACGTCGTCTTACCTAAACCTGGCGGGCCAAAAAACAAGACATGATCCATGGCTTCATTGCGTTTTTTCGCAGCCTCAATAAACACCTGTAAGTTTTCACGCGCCTGCGCTTGCCCCACAAAATCCCGCAGCATCTTCGGGCGAAGACTGTTGTCTTGCAGATCTTCTGGTTGTATTACTGGATCGATCAGGCTTTCTGCGCGCATTTACATCCTCGATAATTTTGAAAGACTTATTTTAATAACTTCTTCCACTGATGAAGCCTCTGGCAACGATTGAAGCGTTAAATTTACCGCCTGCTCTGCTTCATTTTGACGGTATCCTAAATTTTTTAGAATGGATACAGCATCACTCATAACATGATTTTTTGAAGGCGCCTGCCCTTTTGTATGAATGGCAATCACATTTGAAAGGCCACCCACTTTATCTTTTAATTCATTCACCAAACGAGAAGCTAGTTTAGGTCCGACCCCATCCGCACGATTCAACAGCGCGTGATCACCTGAGGCAATGGCATGAATCAACTCATGGGGCTCTGCAATTGACAATAAGGCGAGCCCTACTTTCATGCCAACGCCTTGAACGTTAATCAGAACCTTAAAGAGATCTTTTTCCTCAGCGCTCCAAAACCCATAAAGCTGCATTAAATCTTGCCGAACCACCATCTCCACGTGAAGTGTGCATATCCCTTCCGCTTCTCTTAATGCTTTTATCGTCGCAAGCGAACAAAAGAGTTGATACCCCACACCATTCACATCAAAAATAACATAATGGTCGAAGACACTGTCTACACATCCCTTTAATTTTGCGATCATGACGAAAGCCTCCACTTTTGTTGCGTACTAGAAAATTGGCTATGACAGATAGCGACAGCCAAGGCATCGGCCGCATCAAGATCTTTGCATTGACTTAGAGGAAGAAGGCGTTGCACCATCAACAAAACCTGGTCTTTTGTTGCGTGCCCCACACCAACTACTGTCTTTTTCACGCGGTTTGCTGAGTATTCGCTGACCTCAAGGCCTTCTTGGGCAGGAACAAGCAAAACAACACCGCGCGCCATGCCAAGCTTTAGCGTTGAGGTTGGATTATTATTAACAAAGGTCTCTTCCACCGCGGCTACAGTGGGTTTGTGTTGTTGTAAAATATCGTATAAGTGGACATGGAGATATTGAAGCCGCTTTTCAAAAGCGATATTTTTAGGCGGGAAAATTGTGCCATGGGCCACATGGCGCATGGATGCCCCATCAATATCAATAACGCCCCATCCTGTCCTCAGCAATCCCGGATCAAGCCCAATAATACGAATCTTATTCTCCTACATATTTAACGATTCGATAACCGATTCATCGACTTCAAAATTTGCAGCCACACTTTGAACATCGTCGTTATCTTCAAGAACATCCATCAACTTAAACAAGGATCGCGCCGAATCCCCCTCAATTTGGATGGTGTTATGTGGGCGCCAATCAAGCTTTGCAAGAGATGGATCTCCAAATTTGTTTTGCAGCGCCTCTCGCACATTTGAGAAATCATCCATACGACAGGTAATTTCATGATTTTCACTGCTCGTCACCACGTCTTCAGCACCGGCTTCAAGCGCTGCCTCAAACATTGCGTTGGCATCTGCTGTTGCAAGAGGATATTGAATAAGACCAATTCTGTCAAACTGGAAACTAACGCTATTGGTTTCACCAAGGCTTCCACCATATTTTGTAAAGGCAGAACGCACTTCAGCCGCTGTTCGATTGCGATTATCCGTTAAACAGTCTACAATGATCGCAATACCGTTCGGACCATACCCTTCATAGCGCACTTCAAAGTAATCGGATGTATCTTCGCCACCTGCAGCACGCTTGATCGCGCGTTGTACGTTATCTTTTGGCATATTAACTTCGCGAGCCGCAATAAGAGCCGCACGCAAACGCGGATTTGATTCTGGATCTGCTCCACCCTCTTTTGTTGCAACAGTTAATTCACGGATAATCTTTGTAAAGGCTTTTGCGCGCTTCGCATCTTGCGCACCTTTTCGATGCATAATATTTTTAAACTGTGAATGACCAGCCATTAAATCCTCTCTACTCTTAAAGCTAATGCTATGTTTCTAAAATCACGTTAATTTGTCCAGGCTCTACAACCATAATGGTGCCACCGACGCCACACTGAAGAACCGATAAATTATCCAATGCAGGTATGCCTTCGATCAATATATTAATAGCGCCTGGGGCCCACACCGCTGTTGCCATCTCACACTCCACAGGGCCTTCCGACTCAGCCGTCAAAATCTCGCACATTCCAAATGGCTCTACATTCACATAGGGCACTCCATCCAGAATGTTAGCTGCTGGCAAGCAATCTGCCAAAACCAAAGGCAGCTCTACAATCAAACTCCCAAGCGATTCTCCAGCGTCACACACACATTCAGCACCTAAGACAACCTGTATTCCCATTCTTGTGCATCCATTATTTTTTTATGCTGCGCCATGTCCTTTTGTAAAGAGCAAACATCAAGGCAAAAAACACACCTAAAAAGATAAAAATCCGAACACCTAAACGTTTGCGTGTTTCCATTTCAGGCTCAGCAGCCCACGCCAAAAATGTCACCACATCTGTTGTCATTTGCTCAACGGTCGCTTTTGTACCATCGCTATAGGTGACAATATCCTCCTTAAGTGGCGGGATCATCCCAATTTGATGGCCTGGGAAATACTTATTATAATGCATACCT
>JBQCDM010000039.1:0-2610 GCA_051961235.1 Nucleicultricaceae bacterium (SeqCode) | reverse complement strand
CGATCTATCTCCTTGCAGCTTGCTATTAAAGTAGTGTGTAAAATCCCTTAAAATACGGGCACCCTTATAGCGAGATATCCCCTTTGCGTGTTTACCATGCAAGTGAACAAGGGTTTGACTGCGTGATCCAGACTTATGGAAATTAATATGGCTGCCCTTTCGAATCGTTTGTAAATCGGAAGAATCAGCTTCTCGAGCCATCTGTGCAACGAGCTTCGCCAATTTACGTTGTTTCATAGCGCCTTGAGGCATCTCTTTATGGGTAAACTTTGAGACACTAGAAGAGGGTGAAGGCACGACACTCGATGCAGCTTTTTGAGGTTTTCTATCCTTCACTACCTTTTGTCGTCTTTTTTGAGTCTTCCCCGTGCTATGATTAACTTTCTTAGCCTCAAGCTTCGGTAAAGGCTGTGGCATGGTTTTTATAAGATCCTTTTTCTCCTGCGCAATTAAGGCAAGGTGTTGTTTATTTTTTTCTGCCGCTGTTGGCTCAGCAACCACCAAAGTGAGGGGTGTACTTGTTGAAGAGCTCGCATGTGTTTTCTCTTCTTCAATCATTAAGCTTCTCATTGACTGCGTTAGCTGAGGCAGATCAACTTCTTCGCTATCATCCTCTGATGTTTCCACGCTTTCAACAACAAACGCGTCAACAAGGGTATCAATTACGATTTGCTCTGCTTTTGATGGTTGTTGTTGGGGCGAATAAGATCCGATCATTTCTTCAATTTCAGTCAGTATCGCATAACGAAACTCTTGATACTCTTCATAAGTCGTTGGAAGCGGCAAAAACACCTCTTTCAATCCTTGAGAAAATATCTCCGTTACTTCTGCAAGAGACTGCATGATTGGCATTGTAGAGGGAAGAAAAGCTGAAGTGCTTTGATTTTGAAACGCAGGATATTCTTCACCATCTCCCGCCACATTGCCTCTGAAAATTCTAACCTCAAGCCCGCATCCACCTGCTTCATTGACAATCAAATAACCAGGATTCTTGACTAACCCTTCATCATCAAAAATAAAACAATATTCACCTTGCGCGCGCAAAGCTCGGGGGCCATAGCCGAAATTCTTAACATAAAGACCTCCCATATTTTCCTTTTTTGGCATTGGGAATGCCAGATATTCTTGATTTTCATCTTGATACATAAAAATATCTGAATCCGCCATTTTAGAAATCCCGTGTGCTGTAATCAAAACTGGGTTACTCCCTTTTTGAATATGGCCTGCATCTTCAAAGATTTGATACATCCTGCGATGAATAGCATTTAAATAAGATGTGCTGGCACATCCGCGGGACAGCAAGTAGTCCCTATACCCCTCTTCCCACCCTGTGCAAAGCATATTTGTTGCATAGTCGCTTAAACCGTACCCATTAGCAATGTGTGTAAAAATAACATCAACACCCTGAAGAAAAGAAGCATAGGATGCAAAAAGACTGCTCAAAATAGCACCTTTAGACCCTTTTTTCTCGCCTTGTTCATAGGCATGATAATCTTTAATAAATTGGAGAATCTTTTTTGAGTTAAAGCTAGGATTATTCTCTTTAGCAATATTGAGAGCTTCCACAATGCATAACTTTTGAAAGCTAAATTTCTGTTCTTCAAAATTATCGGCCGACGCTAAAAGTGGAGAAGATAATCCCAACATGAGAAAGGAATAGACAAGAGCGTTGCGCACTCTCTTTTTTGAAACAACATTAAGCATTTATAAAGACCTCTCTTATGATCTACGAAAATTTCAATATTTTTGAAATGGCATGGTGAAAATGTATTATGCGTGACTTACAGAATCCATGCCGTTTTGTCAATTATTTTATCATAAGTTAAAGCAATCACGAATAAATGAACAAACAATATTAAAAAAAATACTATAATTTAAGTAATGCTCGTTATTTGTCTTATATTTTTTGAAATGAAACATAAAGACGCATAACGAGACTACCCCATTTTTTAAATAATTTTTAATTGTTGTATGAAACAATAAATCAAGTTTATTGTTTTGGAGCCGTATCATGTCTTATAAAATAATTGATTATATGAGCGATATATTTAATTTTAAGAATAAAAATTTAGAGAAAAACTTCCAACTTTATATGAAGCAGCGTCAAACGCTAAGAGAAAATTATATTATAGATTTTTTGGCAGATTCGGAAAAAATTAAGGAGCATCTTAAGACACGTAACTTTGATCTTTTAAAGAAAGCTCATCGTGAACATCTAAAAAAAATGTTCACCGCAGTCCAGAATAATTTAGATAACCACATCGATTTTATATCTAAAAATCCAGAACACATCAATGAATTTCTGAATTTCCATAAAGAAGCTGCTGATACATTATTGAAAGACATGCCTCTTACAAAATCAATTGTTGAAAAAGTAAAAGAGCACCCTCTCAACAAAGCTAGAAAGTCTTTGACTAAGAAAGTTGCTACAAGTGCTTTAATGACGATGGCAGGTGCTCTTGCAATGTTTTCCCCTCAAAAAGCTGAGGCGTCATCCGTAGCAGTAATGTCTGGATTAGAAGCAGGAGATTTTGAAAGATCCCTTAAAAAAAGACAAGCTCATTTTTCAAGTACAGCAAAGTCTCAGACAAAAATGACTACAGGTCAAAT
>JBQCDM010000038.1:0-4999 GCA_051961235.1 Nucleicultricaceae bacterium (SeqCode) | reverse complement strand
GCACATGCAGGAACTGTAACAGTAGAAAACAAGAATATTTCTGTTAATAAATGTGTGATTAAACTTCATAATAAAGCAGCTGATACGTCAGATGCTGCAACCAGTGGTGGTCCAGCTTCTGTAGTTTTAGGTATAGGAAAAGTAGGAGCAACACAAACACGCGAAATTCCGAATGCAATTTATGAAGAGATCGTTTTAGAGTGTGAAATGAGTGATAATCAAGGATTTTCAGATGAAAATCCAAAAACCATGGCTTTTCCAAAGCATAGGCCCATATGCAATTCGGAAAATTTTAATGATCCTATAGGGACTATGAAAACTCTCCATATAACTAAAAAAAGCCCTGCCATAAGTATTACTGTAGAAAAACCCTTGCATAATTCCAAGGTTATGAAAAATAATTTTTCTTGCAAAATTAATAACTTAAGTGAATTAAATTAAGTATGCTTTAAGGATAGCCTTAATTCCATTGTTAAATGTGTAATATTTTGCATAAAATACAAAAAAGTTAGGACTATCCTCAATGTTCTTTATAGTAAAGCGTTATAACTAAACAGCTAGAATTATCAGTCCTTTGTATATGAGTTTAGCTTATCAGCATCTTAATCATCATTGGCGATGAACCTTTGGCATCTATCAAATAATCAACCGTCATCATTTTTTGTAAATAGCTGAATTGATTTCATCTGCTGTGAATTAAGGGTTGAGATCAAGGTTATCAAAAATAAGCAAGAAGTTTGCAAAAAAAAGCTTCCTGGAGCCTTAAAGTTGTAGGGCAGTTATCTTCTTAGCGTAGAGAATATTGGGGAGATGGTATAAATAATTCAGTACAAGAATATACAAAAAAAAGCGTTAGGAGTTGCCCCCTAACGCTTTTCTATTTCTACAAAGAGTATCTTGTTACTTTGTATTTGTTTGTTTTGATAGCAATGAGAGATAACGCGTATTGAGCGCTTTCACTGCAATGATCCAAGCAAACACAACAATCGCAACGATGACTGCCAAGAATGGCGCAATCGTTAGAATGTTTCCAGCTGTCAAAATGAGCAGAGCTTGGATGGTATAACCGCCCATAGCTTTACCAAGACGACCACCGATAACGTCAACAGCTGCCTTACCTTTCACTTTCAATTCTGGGTCAAGTGGAATGTACGCCATTTCCTTTGTTGGATCGAACAAGGAGTATTTCGTACCTTTACTCAAGAAGTTTTGAGCCGCTCCAATATAAACCGCAACGAGTGTTGAGGTAATACCTGCAAGACCAAGGCCTGCCAAAACGGGCGTCAAGACATCATTAAAGAAGATAAAGCTGAAGAACAGGAATCCTGTGATGAATACCATCAAAGGTGTGAGGATTGCACCTGTGAGCCAGCCAAACTTGCGAACGATACCTTTTGTGAACATAATCAACAAGATTGTCACAACACCTGTTGTTGCTGAGAATTTACCCATGAAGCTTCCATACGCATTTGGATCTGGGAAAGCTTGCTTGATTTGATCTTTCCATACAACTTCAATCAAGTTAATGGAGATACCGTAACCAATCACGAGAATTGCTAAGAAACCAAGATAAGGTGAGCTAAAGATATACTTAAAGCTATCCATCACGCCCATTTTAGGCTTCGATTTTTTATCTTTTGTTTTTACTTCAGCTGCTTCGTAAAAGCGTGGGTCAGTCAAAACACTTGTGTTCATCCAGCGATAGAGCGCCATAGCGAGCACACCACATAATACAACCGCTGCCATCATCCACTTCATGGAAATACCCCAAGCATCTACACCTTCTGGATATTGATCTTTAATTTCAGAGAAATAAGTCACTGTCCAACCGGAGAAAATCAATGCAAAGTTTGCGATTAAGTTGAAAAGGGCGTAGAAGCGCTTTGCTTCACTTGTGCGTGTTACCTCGTTTGCAAATTGCCAGAAGAGGAGAGAGACCATCACGCTTCCCCAAAGTTCAGCTAAAACGTAGAAAATCGCATACATCCAAATTCCATAAATGGAGATGATGTATTTTAATCTCGGATAAGCGTCTTGTAAGGACTGAATGAGTTCAGAAGATGGATGAATGAGCTCTTTGTTTGGATAAAGCACAAATGCAAACAAGCCAAAGAAGCTGATAAAGACAATTGTGATACCATAAAATAGCTGCTCACGAGAAAACATGTTTGAGAGCTTTGTATACAATGCAAAGAAGAACATCGCTGAAAAGATCACGAACCATCCCTTGAGGAAAGGAATAACTTCCGCACCACCTTTTGGCGCTGTTACAATGAGAACGTCTTTTGTGTCTCGAAGAATTGTATAGTTAAACAAAATGAAAAACATAATAAAGCCCATCGGCAAGAACTTTTTAAGCTCTTGCGTATGAATCGGCCATAGGGCCGCCCTTACTTTCCCGAACTCTTGTTGTGTGTTAGACGACATTATTCAATATCCTATTTTTGTGCAAAATTGCATTTTACGACATGTAAAATATTTTAGTAAAATTAAATAATCAGCAGGCACATTTATTTATGCCTACTGAAGATAATTATTAGGTGCAGAACGATTCACTGCATAAATCGTTTTTAATGGAAAATTCTAAGGTGTCAAGGATATTCAAAATCAATGTTTCAAAGTGTGTCCTAGGATCCTCAATCTTAAGCCTGATAAGCTTTTTTGACCTCTATCGTTTCTTTAATGAGTTCATCGGCTTTTATTTTTGGATTATTCGCACTCTTATTTGCTTTTGGGCCTTGATATCCGTCAACGAGAGGATCATCTTTTTTAGGCTCACGCAAGACATAGCCACGTCCCCAAACCGTTTCAATATAGTTTTCTCCACTTAATGCATCCGCCAGTTTTTTGCGGAGCTTGCAGACGAATACATCAATAATCTTGAATTCTGGTTCTTCCATGCCTCCATAGAGGTGATTCAAGAAAACTTCTTTAGAAAGAGTGGCTCCCTTTCGAATCGCAAGAAGTTCAAGGATCGCATATTCTCGTCCTGTGAGGCGTAGAAGCTTAGCATCGGCTTCAACTGTTTTGGCATTTAAATCGATGCGAATACGTCCAATTGTAATAACAGAATTAGAATGTCCTTTGGAGCGACGGATAATCGCTCTAACCCGTGCTAGAAGCTCATCCTTATTAAAGGGTTTGGTTAGATAATCGTCAGCACCAATACCGAGCCCCTTAATTTTATCGTCAATGTCAGACAAGCCAGATAATATAAGAACAGGAGTGGTGACTTGAACAGCACGAAGCCGTCTTAAGATTTCATAACCATCAATATCGGGCAACATAAGGTCAAGAATAATGAGATCATATTCATAATGTCTTGCTATATCTAGACCATCTTCTCCTACAGCAGTAGTATCGCAGACAAATCCTTCAGATTGTAGCATCATCTGAAGAGCTTTGGCTGTTCCTTGGTCGTCTTCAATCACTAGAACGCGCATTATGAAACCTCGTCATTGAACTTTTATTATTATCTCTTGACTACAATGGTATATCTTACAATATTTGATTAAAAATTGGGATAAAAAAATATTTTTTTTATTGTAGACATAACACACTGTAAAAACTTAAGAATTTATCAAAGGAAACAAAAAGAATGTCAGAACAAGGTTACTACCTTTACCCCACCGTCTACAAGAATCAGATTGTTTTTGTTTCTGACGATGACTTATGGACTGTTCAAAAAGAAGGGGGGCGAGCAGAGCGTTTAACAACAGGACTCATTCAATCGTCTTCGCCTGTTTTCTCTCCAGACGGTCAATACATCGCTTTTGCTGGCACACAAGAAGGTCATTCAGAGCTTTATGTCATGAACGCAAAAGGAGGAGAGTATAAAAGACTTACATTCTTAGGCGATCAGGTTCGGGTTTATGCGTGGATCGATGACACAATTTATTTTGGTTCCTCTTATTGTCAGCCATTTTCTAGAGTAAATGTTGTTTTTAAAATAAAAGCTTCTGGAGGATCTCCCGAACCGCTTAATCTAGGGCCTGTTAATTTCATGAGTATTCATCCTCAAACGGGGGCCGCTGTTATTCAACGCCATGGATATAGAGAATATGGGTTTTGGAAGCGTTATCGGGGAGGAACGCGAGGAGAGGTGTGGATTGATCCAAAAGGAGATCAAAAGTTTCATAAGCTCATTGATCTGGAATCTGATTTAGCACGTCCTCTTTGGATTAAAGATCGTATCTATTTTATTTCAGATCATGAAGGGATTGGTAATCTTTATTCAACCACATTGACCGGTGACGATTTAAAGCGCCATACACATCACGATGAATATTATGTGAGAAATGCTTCCACAGATGGAGAAACCATCATATATCATGCGGGCGCAGACCTTTATGTTTATGAAATAAAAACCAACCAATCAACCCGTGTTTCTATAACCTTCTTATCGTCACGTATTCAAAGGCAAACAAAATTTACCTCAGCAAAAAGCTATTTAAACGCGTGCCATTTGCATCCTCAAGGGCAACATCTCTCTGTTATTGCTCGAGGACGGCCCTTTGTGATGGGGAATTTTGAGGGGGCTGTGACAGAATGCACGGAACAAAATCATGGCAGATACAATCATATCAGGTGGTTGCATGATGGAAAGCGTTTAGTTTTATCCTCTGATGTTTCAGGTGAAGAAGGGCTTGAGCTTTATGATGTCATTAAAAATGAAACCATTTCACGTTCAAAAGGTGGAAATTTCGGTCGTATCCTTCTTTTAGAGCCGTCTCCAACAGATGATGCTGTGCTGATCACAAATCATCGCCAGGAATTGCTCCATGTTAATCTCAAAACATGGAAGACAACCATTCTTGATCGAAGCGCTTACGCAAAAATCCAAGGTGCTAGCTGGTCTCCAGATGGACAGTGGATTGCCTATAGTGCTTCAAAAACAAGACTCACAAATGTTATTAAGATTGTGAATGTGAAGACAAAAAAGATTGAGGAAGTAACAACCCCAATTCTACGCGATGTTGAGCCGGTTTTTGATCCTGAG
>JBQCDM010000037.1:0-2207 GCA_051961235.1 Nucleicultricaceae bacterium (SeqCode) | reverse complement strand
AGGCCCTTATCACAACACTTCAGATGAAATCATTCAAACAAAACTTTATTCAACACGTTATCATATCTACGCTTCCCAAAAATATTTGGATACCTTTGGCATGCCAGAGAAACCAGAAGATCTAGATAATCATAAGCTCATCATCTATTCCATTGAAGAATTTCCCTATCTAAAAGGCTTAGACTGGCTTTTAGCCTATGGTGCGCCTCCTAAAAAAATTCGCAAGCCCTACATCCAAGTCAACAATACAGATGCAATGTTCGAACTTGTGAAGGAAGGTATTGGTATTGGAACATTTATTCCTGAATTTATTGATTTAAAGGGCACAGATGTTGTTGAAGTTTTACCAGGTGATGCGGGATTAGAGGTGGATTTTAACTACGCCTATCATCGACATATGCAACACTCAAAGCGCATCACAGCACTTTGTGATCACATCAAAACAATGCTTAAAGAGAATCCTCGCTTTCATGAGCGCTAGCACGCATTAAACGATCGTTGATCGCTTTGCCAACACCCACGTTTGGAATAGGCATCACAGCAATCGCGCTAAATTCTTTATTATCCAGTTCGTGCAAGAATCGAAAAAGATTGCTTGCCGCCTCCAAAAGATTTCCTTTTTCACTTAAATTCATCACACATTTAGCACCCATCAACACCTGAGGTCCAAAGGCCAATAATGCTTCATCTTCTCTCACCATCGTAGCATTCAAACGAAGAGGAAGAGAGGGAGCATAGTGCTTTTTCATCTGCCCTGGCGCTTTGATAGATGTTGTATGATCCCCTTCATCAATTGGACCCAGGACTGCTTCCAATGCTTCTTTCGTAATAATCCCTGGGCGCAAGACAACAGGAGTTTTTGAGGAAATATCAACAACGGTTGACTCAAGCCCCACATGAGAGAGCCCCCCCTCTAAAAATGCTCCCACATGCTCGCTTCCTTCAAAATAAGAGAGCACATGTTGCAGATGTGTCGGGCTCATACGCGTTGATGGGTTAGCACTTGGTGCTGCAAGCGGGTGCGGATACTTTTCCAGTAAAGCGCGCATCACGGGATGGCTTGGCACACGCACGGCAAGTGATTCAAGTCCTGCCGTTGCAAGTGGGGAAGCTTTGCTTTCTTCTCTACGCTTTATCACTATCGTCAAGGGGCCGGGCCAAAAAGCTTCTGCTAATTTAAAAAAACGTTCATCGGCAACCACATCACTCAGCACACGCTCAGTAGAATAATAATGAAGGATAAGTGGATTAAAAGATGGGCGTTGCTTTAGCGCATAAATCCTGGCAACAGCCTTGTCGTTATAACCATCGGCCGCAAGACCATAAACAGTTTCAGTTGGCACAACAACGAGCCGTCCTTTTTCTAATGATTCAAGTGCTTTCTCTAATGCCAAATAATCAAGAGTCATAAACTATTTTCCTGAACAATATCCTTTGTCTATACGCAATTCAGACAAAGACAGCAAGAATTTGTTTGCCTTGAAGTGCAACAGAAGCATGATGATTTTTTCATTTTTACAAACCACACTTGCTATCATGATGAAAATCTTTTTAAATAGTTGCAAATATAAGATTTTAAAGAGAGGGATGGCTTACCTACATGGCCCGCGTCAGGATTTTTTTTCTCATTACATTGATGTACCTAACCTTAACACATCCTATTGTGTGGGCCGAATCCGAGCCACAGGGACCAGATATTTCATTAAAAGAAGCTTCTATGTTTTATGCATATGTGGCGGATCGTGTGCACCGGGAGTATGTGGAGCCAACAAGTAATGCACAACTTTTAGAAGGCTCTTTAAATGGCATGCTCACATCTCTTGATCCCCATTCAGCCTATTTATCTCCTGAAAAATTTCGAGAAGTCAGGAACCAAACGGAGGGAAAATTTGCAGGCATCGGGCTCGAGATTACTGTTGAAGATGGCTACATTAAGATAGTATCGGCCATGGAAGATTCGCCAGGACAAAAGGCAGGACTTACAACGGGTGACCTTATTGTCATGATCGATAAGCAGCCTGTATTTGGTATTTCCAATGTTGATGCGGCAAAAAAATTACGTGGCAAACCAGGATCTCATGTTCATCTGGTAGTCAGGCGCGGAGAACAAACACCATTCGAAATCACGATTAAACGCGATACCATTAACATCAAACCCATCAAGTGGCGCCTTGAAGATAAAATAGGTTATATTCGTATTGTCAATT
>JBQCDM010000036.1:0-5409 GCA_051961235.1 Nucleicultricaceae bacterium (SeqCode) | reverse complement strand
GGCTTTGGAGGCGCACATTTTGCACGGTCCACGCCGCCCGCTCTATCACGTCCCAGTGTGCCGTTGCGAGAGAGGCAAGCGGCATTTGCGCCTCTTTTGACGCCAAGCTTTTTAAATGAACGGACATCCGAGCCTCTCGAAGAAGAATGTGTGCATCATGATACAGAAGTACACGGGGACGCTTCTTTGCGGGGTGCTATGGGGCGGGCGTGTGCGCAAATTCATCAATCATACATTGTAGCTGAGACGGAAGATAAGTTGATGATTGTTGATCAACATGCAGCCCATGAACGCATAGTTTATGAAAAAATGAAGCGTGATCTCGAAGCCAATGCAATTCAACGTCAAGCGCTTTTGATTCCTGAGATTTTGGAATTAAGCGTTGAAAAAGTGTCGCAGCTTTTGGAACATCAGGCCAATTTTGAGCAGTTTGGTTTTATTATTGAATCTTTTGGGGGCGCTGCGTTGATTGTTCGAGAGGTGCCAGCGCAGCTCACTGAGATTAATATAAAAGAATTTATCTATGATACGCTTGATGAGTTGGATACGCATGGCGAGATCATAAGCCTTAAAGAGCGCCTTGAGCGTCTTCTTGCAACGCTAGCTTGCCATGGTAGCATCCGCGCTGGTAAAAAGCTGTCACTGCCAGAAATGGATGCGCTTTTAAGACAGATGGAATCAACCCCTCATTCTGGACAATGTAACCATGGACGTCCGACCTATCTCGAATTGAGTAAAGCTGATATTGAGAAACTATTCGAGCGCCGGTAGACCTATATTTTTTATAAAGAACCACTAACTACATTAGAGGATCCCGAAGTCTATACCAAAAAATATTTTGAGCTCTATTCTGGAGATGCGATTATCTTGAAGGTGAGTTTAATAATAATTTATTGGGAGGCGGCTATGAAAAACATCTCACTTGTTCTTTTTAAAAATAATAAATACTTTTTACGATTCTTATTATCCACGTTAGCTCTGATCACAACGTCCACTGCTTTTGCATCCAAATTCATCGATTATGATGCAACGGGAAATCCAACTGAACCGCATTATACTTCTCCGCGGGGTAAGGAATATTTTCTTTGTGATCGCACCATAAATCTGCGCCATAGTCCGTTGAAGCAGCGTTGGATGTGTGAAGATAAAAAACCGCCAAGGGTGAGCAAAAGTGCTGATACGCTTCCGCCTATTTCAATTGTGTCAGAAGAATCGATTGAAAAACTGATGATGCCTGAGGCTGTATCAGAAGAATCATCCGAGAAACAGATGGCAACTGCGGTTGTGTTGAGGGATTTAGATGATAAAGAGGATAATGCACCTCCCGTACCTCTTGTTTTTGAGAAAGATCCTTCTATGCCAGCCGCGCTATCAGCAACATCCATAGAAAATGTGGAGGCGTTGCGCATGAGAGACGACAATGAAAAGGAGCTTGATGAGAGTGTAGTCGCGCTTACGCCGCAGGTGGCATTAGAAGAAACGGGTGTAATGAATAATGCTCAAGCAACGCCGACCCCCAAACCGATCGCGGGCGCTTCAAGGAGCGTGGATGATATTCTTGCATCAATTTTTAAAGATCGGGAAATACGTCCCTATCGTCGTATGGCAGAATTTTTCGAGGAACACCCTCATTGGTCTTCAACAGGTCCATCATGTCTTCCAGAGAGCCTAAAGCGTCAGTTTGAGGAGCGCATCAAAACGTCTCCCCCACCACCGTATCAAAGTATGACCAGTTACTTTGAAGCGTTGGAGACAAGAGAAGACGAGGAGGATTTTTATTAATCTAAAATGGATCATTCTTAAATCAGGCGCTTTTTGCTCATTTTCTTCATATTAAAAAACTGATAAAGTTCAATAAAAATTAATAAGGGGGCTTCGTTCATGGATAGTGAAATAAAAAAATCCAGTTACTTTAATCATTTTTTTCATTTGAGTTCGTATCATTGGCTTCATTCCTTATTGATACTTCTTAATCTTATTTGTGTTGTGATGATCTCCTCGGATCAATTAACACCAGAAAAAGTACATCTATTGAATCAATGGGTGGTTATCTTACGTTATGTTTTTTCGATTGAATTGGTTGTGCGATTAGTTTTGTTGCGGGGAGATTTCTTTAAGAATCACCAAAACACCTTTATGGCAATCATTTTAATAGCATCATATGCTTTAGAAGTGCCGTCACTCACGATTTTCTTAACTTTTGCGATGCTTAAATCGTTGAGACAATTGAGTTTTATCCCAAAAACCCGTCATGTGATTGATGCTTTTATTAGGACGCTGCCTGGGGTGTTCAATGTTTTATTTATGATTATTCTAGCCTATATTGTCTTTGGTGCGCTTGCGACAATTCTTTTTGGTAAGCAAGTTCCAGAACTGTGGGGGAATTTCATGAATTCTTTCATCAGTCTTCAGCAAGCGATGCTTGGGGATGATTGGGGTAATAACCTTCGTGCTACTATGAAGTTTTACCCTCATGCTTGGATATTCCTTGCGATTTTCCTATTCTTAGTGTCTATGATTCTCTTAAATCTTTTTGTGGGTATTATCGTAGATTCTATGCAGAACGTTGAAGAATCGAATGATAAAAGTAGCGCACAAGATAAAAAGGAGACACCTCCTTTGCAGTCGCGCGAGGATGATTTAGCGCTTATCAAAAAGGATATTGCAGAGATTAAAAAGATATTAAAAAAGCATGTTGAATCATAATAATAGATTGTCTAGAGATTCATAAAAAAAGGGGACCTAAAGTCCCCTTTTTGATATTAAGCTACATTATTATACCGCATGAATAACGTTGGTTACCACGCCCCAAACCATAAAAGCTGTCTCTTCCGTAATCTCAATGCTTGGGTAAGAGGGATTTTCTGGCATAAGATAAAGCCTACCATTTTCACGAAACATACGCTTAACGGTCGATTCTCCATCCACAACCGCAACAACGATTTTACCATTACCGGGAGCAAGTCCGCGATCAACAACCAATAAGTCACCTGGATGGATACCTGCATCAATCATCGAATCTCCACTCACACGAACAAAAAAAGTGCTATCAGGATTTTTCAATAGATGGTCGTTTAAGTCCATCGTTTCATCACAGTGATCCTCAGCAGGAGAAGGAAGACCCGCCGCAATTTTAGAGGTATAAAACTTAAGTTTGGCTGAGGATGAAATTAGGGGTTTGTATATTTCGGATACCAGTGTTTTGCGTGTAGCATGGTTCTCGCTATGACATGGCTGTAATAACATCTGCTTTATCTCACCAATTCTACTATTTGGAACTCTTATGACGCTCGTTTTTTCACCATAACGACCACTGCCTTTTTTTCTGCCAGCACCTTGACGTTTGCCACCATGTTTTTTAACAGTTTCGTTTATCATCGTTATACTCATTTATGTTACACAAATCAAATTGAGTCAAGCAAAATTTAAAAGAACTATACACAAAAAATAAGCGTTTCTAAAACGTAAAATATTAAAGAACAACGATATAATCAGTGGGTCCTGATCAAGAGACGCCACGCTCTGGTGACATCTCTTGAAGAATGCAAACTTCTTTCTAAATCCTTACTTTCGCTTGTTCCCTCGCCTTAATATCCTTTGTGTTTGGTGGACAACTACTCGTTGATTGAATAAGCTCATGTGACGTTGCATCTTGTGCAGTCGTGTTTTCATCAAAAATTCCAGGATATTTCTGCATGAACAAGAAAGCATGGTCCAATGTTTGACGATCGCTTTCTTGAAGAGCCAGATGCAGTTTTCTAAAAAGCCTCTCGATCAAGCTTTTTTCTTGCTTGTGCTGCTCCGATAGAGCAGCAGGTGTATAGCTGTCAACCAACAGATCAAGAATACCAGACAAGTGGTTTCTGTATGCCAAGGCTGAGAAGAAAGAAGAAGGTCTAAATTGAACTTGAATGGATGTATTGTCTAATAATTCCGTGAATTGCTTTTTGATCTCTAATGATTCTTGGATTGAAGTAACCATGCTTGAGGGATCAAAACGAAGATAGCGATCTCTTTTTTCTTGAATACGTCCTTGCTCAAATATGTTGTTGGAGGTCCTATTTTCTGCAGCCGCAACAACCGTTTGGAAGGTGCTCCAAGCTTCTGTTACATTGAGCTCATCCACAAGTTTTTGAGCTTGTAGATTCAAAGAGGTCTGCATGATTGCATGTCCGTGTTCAAGGTATTGCTCAATACTCAAAAGCATATTATGCGCATCATCGTAAGCAAAGACACCATTCGATGGTAGTGCGGGTAATGCGCCGTACTCTTTCAATCGATCCAAAAAGTTAACATATGGCGTCACTGCAGAAGGATTGTCTTTAGGCAAAAATTTGTCTTCAAAAGCCTTTAAATGTGTTCGTTGGTGCGGGAGAATGATCTGTAGATCTTTTAGAGACCAGCCATTCTGATAGAAGCCCGATAGTTGGTGTAAAAAGAGAGCGTTGAATGAATTCAGCGCCTGTAATCTTAATGTTTCTGCAAGCCCTGAAATTTCCCTATCTGTTTGGGATGCTGTTTGGCTTTTCCCTTGGCCCAACCAATCAAGCGCTTGTTGTTCCCAATCTCCACGCAAAGGAGATGTTTTATCTTTATAATGATAAACAAGCAGCATTTCACCCCACCAAAAGTTCTGTATGGTGTGTCGCATCATTTTTCGAGAGAGATTTCGAAGATCAACGATGTCAACAGGATTTTGTGCAGTCACAAGGCTGCCTGCATCAAGCATGCCTTGATAGCGTTTGAACAATTTGTCCAGGACACCATGCATGGAATCAGCGGATTGCGTCTGGAGGTAAAATGATTTGCTGCATGGAAAAGCGAGTTCTTTTATCCCATTTAATGTGGTTTGATCTACTTTTTCTGAGTCATCGCTCTCTGTTTTCGATGCGTCTTTCATGTGTGCTGTATAAAAAGGTGCAATTTCTTTTTGAATGGCTTGATCATTGCCTATTAAATGTAGAATCGGGCCATTGGATAAGACCGCTTGGATATTGAATAAAGTTTCTCTTGTTGTTTTTTCTTGATCCGTATCTAATCCAGCATAAATGCGCCATGTATCTTGTTTGACAAAAGTTTCAAGCTTTTTCAGCATGGCGATGGTTTTCAAAACATCATCTTTAAAAGCCGTATAATTGAGCCGCATTTGTTTATTCGTACTTGCAAACTCATCGATTTCTGTCGGTATGCGTGAAGCGTTTAAAGGCGTGAAGAAAAGAGGGAGAAGGAGAATCAGAAATTTTTTCATAGAGTTAAACCCTTTATAATGTTTAAGCCTATGCTTACGTTAAAGCATTAAAAAAGCATTAAAATGCCCTCTGTGATGTCATATTAATTACGTGCAAAACGTACTTGGATCCAAAGAAGAAGAAGGATCGTGAATACAATAAGGGCTGTTGCTTGATGTAG
>JBQCDM010000035.1:0-2940 GCA_051961235.1 Nucleicultricaceae bacterium (SeqCode) | reverse complement strand
ATATGCTTGGATCGATCAAATGTTCAGCGTTATGATCGGCAAAGCGTCCCATTCCTTATCTCCTGCATCTTTATTGCTTGCTTATTGTGATTGGTTATTTCAACTCCTCTTGATGCCTGGAAAACAGCAAGAACTGATGGAGAAAAGCAGAATTGCCTTCATGAATTTGTTTGATGACTCCCAGCTAGCATCGCCTCCAAGCACTGTTGATAAACGATTTCGTCATAAGGGATGGGACCTTTTTCCGTTTTCATTTTACAAAAGAGCACACCTTATTTCTGAAGCTTTTTGGACTGAAGTGTTCACAACAATTCCAGGTGTTTCTTGTCATCACAAAAGCGTTTTAAATTTTATCACACGTCAAGCAAACAACCTTCTTTCTCCCACAAACTTTGTTCAGACCAATCCTGAAGTACTGGAAGCCACCATTCAACAGTCTGGAGGCAATCTGGTTCGAGGTATGAGCTATTATATTGAGGACTGTTTAAGAAACTTAACCGCTGAAGAGTCTGAAAGCCTTAAAAAATATCAACCCGGTCGTGACCTTGCCATAACACCAGGCAAAGTTGTTTTCCGAAATAATCTAATTGAGCTCATTCAATACAGCCCTAGCACAGATACTGTTTATCGTGAACCCATACTTTTTATCCCCGCATGGATTATGAAGTATTATATCCTTGATCTCTCTCCTCATAATTCTCTCGTCAAATATATGGTGAACCAAGGATTTACCGTTTTTATGATTTCTTGGAAAAATCCAACATATGATGATCAAAACACCGGGTTTGATGATTATGTTAATCTAGGCGTCCTTGAAGCTTTAAAGGTGATACAGGATATCTGTGGCGTATCCAAAATTCATACGTGCGGCTACTGCCTTGGTGGAACGCTCTTAAGCATGGCGGCATCCTATCTTGCAAAACAAAAACATAATCCTCTTAAAACAGTGACGATGCTTGCTGCACAAATTGATTTTGAGGAAGCCGGTGAAATTCTCCTCTTTGTAGATGATAATCAAGTTAATTTTCTCCAGAACATTATGAAGAAACAAGGATATCTGGATAAAAAACAACTAAAAGGGTCATTTGAAATGATTCGTTCCTATGACCTTATCTGGTCCTATCGATTGAGACGATATCTACTTGGTCTTCCTGAAGAACTTTCGGACATGAAGGCATGGAACTCTGATGTAACACGACTCCCTTATCGCATGCACTCAGAATATTTAGAAAAGCTCTATCTCCACAATTCCCTAGCAGAGGGCCATTTTCAGATCAATGGAGATGCACTTTCAATACGCGACATCTCTTGTCCTATTTTCGGGGTGTCCACTATTCGAGATCATATTTCTCCGTGGAAGTCAGTTTATAAAATTCATCTTTTATCCAATACGGATGTAACGTATGTTCTTGCAAGTGGTGGACATAATATGGGCGTTATCAGTGAACCAGGCCACCCTAAGGGAAATTATCAATTAAGGCTGTCCACAGCTAATGATATGTACCTTGCGCCTGAAGAGTGGCAAAAAGAAACACCCTCTATTCAAGGATCATGGTGGGTTGCTTGGAAAGACTGGCTTCAGACCCATTCTGACCCTACAAAAATCGCCCCCCCTTCTATAGGGAGCTCCCAACATAAACCGCTTCAAGATGCGCCGGGCACCTTTATTTTCGAACGCTAAAAAATTATAAAAATAGTGATCAGTTATTGAATTTTCTGAGATCATTTCCATATATCCCTTACACATACATTTAAGGGATATACTTATGAAACTCAGACTCATAACATCTGTGATTGCATTAACACTTGCAAGTACCTCAGCAAGTTCCATTTTTGCAAGTATGAACTTTGGAGATGATGAACAAACACAACAAAATAGGCGCAAAAGAAAGGCGAGCAGTCTTGACACACCGTCCCTTAGTGAGCAAGCCTATGACGTTGCGTATAATTTTGGTAACTTTGCTGCTTCCCTTGGACGATTCTCTTTCAATTCCGTGAAAACTATAACGACGATGGTTGCATCGAGCGCCTATAATACCTTTATGGGATCAACACCAACGCATCAAATGACCATCCAAACAAGTGCGTCAACGCACAATGCGGCGCTTGATGAGGATATTCAAGGTTATGTGAATACGCTACCTCACATGGAAAGTGAACATGAAAATATTGGCGTATTAGAAAATGATGAAGACACAATCGAGCGTCCAAGAAAACGCCAATGCATAAGAGCCAATGCCCCAAGCAGCATGCTGGATCTCACTCAAAACACATCCTCACATCCAACATCAATCTCACTCATTACGGATGCTGATGACGATGAAAATGTGCAATTTGCATTTTTAGAGTCTATGAGACAACCCACCAATCATCATAGAAATACGCTCATCTCAGTTTTAGACGAAAATGATGCTAGTCTACAGCAAGCGCTTTATTATTCTCTTGATGAAGCTGATTTTCAAATAGCGCTTACAAATTCAACACGCACACAAACAACAACACAACGACCAACATCCACAAACACAGTTATAGAAGTGAATGCTGATGTGATAATGGAATTTGATAGGACGATGGATTCTGAGGTTCAAGTCATCCAAGCAGATAGGAAAAAACAACCG
Organism: Nucleicultricaceae bacterium (SeqCode); assembly: GCA_051961235.1. Lineage (GTDB taxonomy): Bacteria > Pseudomonadota > Alphaproteobacteria > Caedimonadales > Nucleicultricaceae > JBQCDM01. The sequence continues at coordinate 322 of JBQCDM010000035.1, read as the reverse complement.
GCAGCAACGCTACTTGATCTTGAAGATCCAGACAGTCTCAATCGCGCTTTAATGGCGTATAATCCTGAAGCACAACGCAATCGAATCCAAGAAGTTTATATGAAATGGTTTCGACAACTAAATGAGCAATCAGGATTGAAAGAAGCGAACCACATAATTCGCTATTATGAAGAGCGAGAGCCCGATAATGCTTTTGGCATGCAACAAGCAAAACATGAAAAAGAAAGATGCCAAGCACAACTAAAAAACATGGCAACCCGGCATCCTATTTACAACGTATTGCGGGTTGAAGGGTTCACCCACACAGAAATTATGGACACAA
>JBQCDM010000034.1:0-4683 GCA_051961235.1 Nucleicultricaceae bacterium (SeqCode) | reverse complement strand
TGTGCAAATAAATGCCCTCTAAATTGGCGCTTGCGTTCTGAAGAGGGATCATTTTTTAGAATAACATCACCCCGTGTGACGCTTCCAGAAATATCAAACTCACCAAACTTAAAGCGTTGTCGATATTCAGCGCTTAAGAGAAGATTTGTTTTGCCCACATACACAGGTGTGATTGTGAAATCTTTCGTTTCATCAATGACCCAGTAATAGGGAAGTCCAACAAGCGGACCAAGGTCACTCGAGACCCCTATGATCGGGGCTAGAATACCGCTACGACGTTTCACATTGGGTGCAGGATGGCTTAAATAAGGGGTGTAGGCAACAGGGATGCCAAACATCTCTAAAAAGGCATTATGATAAATAATGTCTTCTTTTTGTTCATCCCAAATCACTTGCTCCGCTTTGATTTGCCAAAGTGGTGGTTTTTCTGGCTTTGATTTACACACATGGCAGGGTGAATAGGTGCCATAAGATAAGACAGATTCGAGGTCTTTATTCCGTCTTCCTTGAGATGCTGCAAGGCGGGAATTATCGGATAATAGCATCTTAATGTTTTCAATGAGTCCTTGTTTGAAATCATCGGAGAGCTCTGCATATTCGAGAAAAAGAATGTTGCCTTTTTCGTCGTGAATGCGCACATGACCCGTTGCTGAAATTTTTTCAAGTGATTGGTTGTAAGTAAGTGTATCTGCATAAAGCGTCGTGTTTTCGTTTGATGCTTCCACGTGACCACGGGCAACAAGAAGGCCAATATCTTTATGATGTACGATTTCATTGGCCTTGAGGAGAACAGGCGCCGTTTGCTGTGTTTTTGCGTCCAGGGGTGCTACGCTGAGTATTGTTGTGAGTAGCCATGTTAATTTTTTTATTGTTTGTCTCATTAACCATCCTCTTGGTGGATCAGCAAGCTTAATCCAATCATAAAACTTACGCCAATTGGAGCCCATGCTGCAACAATTGGTGGAATATTGGATGCAGCGCCTAAAGCTAGAGCTATATCTCTAAAGAAGTACAAAGTAAATGCAATAAACAATCCTGAGGCAAGTACTTTCATAAATCCGCTGCGATGGGTGAGGCTTAAGGTGCATGTGGCGGCCAAAACCACCATAACGCACAGCCAGAAGCATCGCGCAACAAGCGTATGCCATTGTAAGATGTACTTCACAGACGATAGGCCTGATTGTTCGAGCAGTTTGATAAATGACGGTAATTTCCAAAACGAGACAACGTCAGGGCTGCGTGTGGAATTTTTAAGGGAGGCAAATGTGAGTGTGGTTGAGATGGAGCACTGGTCTTCATAAAAAGGTGTTTTTCCAGGTTCTGAAATCCACACATTATTTAAAAGAAGAGAATGATCTTTAAATTGTGCTGATGTCGCATCATAACGTCCTATGAAATGATCATCAAGATCAACCCGGAGCACAATGACTTGGTTTAATTTTTTATCATGTTTTTCAACATATCGGATATTTAAAAAGCGTTGTTCAGTGTCTGTGATCTCACGAACCCAAAGACCATTGGATGAGATAAGGAGGGATCCTTGCTTTTTATCGATAACACGATTGTGAAGTTTTTCGTACTTGTAATGTAATTCGGAAGAAATTGGGTTGATGAGCGAAAGATCGAAGAGTCCGATGATAAAAGCAACTGTCAAAAGTGGCGTTAAGATTTGCCAAACAGAAATGCCAGCCGCCCTTGCCACTTCTAATTCTCTGTGACGATTCAATTGCCAAAAAGTGAGTAAGCTTGAAAAAAGGATGATAAAAGGCAACAATACGCCAACAAGATGAGGCAGTTTCAAGAGGAGCATCTGAAAGATTTGTTCAAAATGAATATCAAATCGTGTGGAGGTCTTGCGTAGCAGTTCTGTAAAATCAAACAATGCAATGATAAAACAAAATCCGATGAGGTTTGCACTAATCCATTTTGCAAACGTTTTAATAAGATAGCGAGAAAACGTTAGACTTAATGTCATGCGATCTCTCCAGGGTGATTTTGTTTTTGGACCTTGATGCGATGATCGATGAGGACCATACAAAGAAGTGAGACAACGAAAATGAGAATATAACCAAGGTATGTCACGCCTGTAAAACGTTGTCCCAGATTGAGTGCGCCATAAACCATAAGTTCGATCACAAGACAAGCAACGATTGCCCGTACAATCCGAATAGATTTTCCGCGACGCACATAGTCTCCTCGTAAAAGAAAACAAAGACCTATCAAAACGAGCGCAACAACCGTTAACGGGATCACGATACGTTGATGTGCTTCAGCTTTTAGTTTTAAGGCTAGATGATCATCAAGGTTTTCATCGGATGGATTAATCAATTCATCAATAAAGCGTTCGTAGGGCTTAATCTCTCTTTTTTCTTGCTCTTTGTCTGCAATACTTAAGTCCATCGTATACTGCTTAAATGTGAGAAGGGATGGTTTTTGTTGCGTTACATTGAATTCTTGACGTGTTCCATTTAAGAGAACCACTTTAAAAGATTTTTCTTGCTCGATAATCATGCCTTGTTCAGCCATGACGATTACTTTTTTTTCTGGATTGCTGTCATCTTGAATCAAAATGCCCTCAAGACTGCCATCCGAATTCTTCTTATCCACAAAGAGCATAACATTTTTCACTGGGATAAACTCTCCAGGGTGAATCATGTGCGTGCCTACTTTTGTGCGAATTTCAGCTTCCATCGCTTTAAATTTTTGAAACGATGCCGGCAAAAAGTAAAAATTGATGGCATAGAGTATCACAATAATGATGCCTGAAAGCATGAGAGCAGGTTTAATAATCTGTAAATTGCTTAAGCCAGAAGCGCGCAAAATAATAAGCTCAGAATCGGAATAGATCTTGCTATAGGTGTAAATAACACCAATGAGGGTTGCAACTGGCAAAAGAATACTCAGCAAATCAGGGATTAGAAAAAAAATAAATTTAAAGAAAGTTGTAAGGGGAAAACCACGAAGGAGGACAAAATCAATAAAACGTAAGGATTGTGTCAACCACATAGAAAAAGTCAGTATCAACGTTATGGAAAAGGTTGAAATAACGAGTTGCTTTAATACATATCTAATCCAGAGAGACATCATTTGAAAGCTATCTCATAATTTATCGAATTATTCAATTGTAATTCTCGACTTTAAATGATGGTTGCATATTGATAAAGTTTCTCTTAAATAACGTGTTAGTAAGTTGATCCATCTTATATAAGGTACGTGAATCATGAAATTACGAACAATTGCTTTTATTTTGATGCTTAGTATGAGTCATACTGGCCTGATGTATGCCAAAGAGTCAAGCCGTATTGCTGCAGTTGCTAACAATGTTATGATCACAAAGGGAGACTTAGACGCGCGCGTGAAGCTTACGCTCCTTTCATCTGGGATGGATGCCACAGAAGAATCCATGCGCGAGATGCGTGGGCAAATCTTGGATCTTATGATCGAAGAGCAGCTTAAAATTCAAGAAGCAGAAAAATATGATATCACAGCGACTCAAGATATGATTGATGCTGCATTTTCTCAAATTGAACAAAACAATAATATGCCGGAAGGCGAGTTGAAGAAAATTTTTGAGCAAAACAATATTGCACCCGACGTGATGCAAGCACAGATCAAATCTTCCCTCCTATGGCGCGATTTTATCCGCGCTAAATACAATCAGCTTGTTCAAGTGGGCGATGATGAAATTGATCGTGCCCTAAAAGAGATGGAAGAGCTCGTTGCTTATGATAAGGACCATGTTGCTGAGTTGTTTTTGCCTGTGGACAATCAAAGCGATGATGCAAAAATCTACCAAGAGGCTGTAAAATTCAAGGAAGCCCTAAAATCCGGCGCTCGTTTTTCCATGTTAGCACAACAATTCTCAGGCTCTTCGAGTGCTGCGCGTGGAGGTGATATTGGATGGATTAAGCGTGGCTCGCTTGAGAAGCCTTTGAGTGATGCGCTTCTAAACATTAAACCTGGCGATGTGACGGATCCCGTTAAAACGTCCAAGGGCTATTATTTGCTCATGTTACGCGACCAACGTGCAGCAGGCGAAAGCTTAGACCATCAAAAGCTTATTAGTTTTAAACAGTTGCAAGTTCCAGTGAGCAGCATGACGAATGAAGCTGTGGGGGCGGCCATGACTAAGGCGCGTAACTTCGTTAATAATGCGCGTAGCTGTAAGCTTTTCTCGAAACTTGCTGAAGGCGATAAATCCATCAAGGTGCAAGAAATGAAAGATGTGCCAGAAGGTGCCGTTTTGCCTCAACTGCTTGAGCTGTTGAATAAGCAGGATATTGAAGTGCCTGGAGAGCCTATTTTGTCGGATGTGGGGATTTTAGCTTTTATCGTCTGTGAACGTCGGGAAATTGACCCAAAGACGCCTTCTCGTGAGGAAATGAAAAATATGTTGATTGAGAAGAAGATGAATCTTCTCGCGCAACGAGAGATCCGCAATTTGAAGCGTTCATCCTATACGGATATCCGACTTTAAAGGATGGTGGATCTAAGCGTACTTCCCCCTCTTAAGGCGGTTATTCAGCGTTTTGATTTGGCGCCAAAAAAGAGCTTGGGTCAAAACTTTATCCTCAATCCTGAGATTCTTCGAAGGATTGCACGACTGGTGCCCAATCTGTCCGAGCGTCATGTGCTCGAAATTGGGCCCGGACCCGGCGGACTCACGCGCGCTCTTTTGGAATT
>JBQCDM010000033.1:0-8934 GCA_051961235.1 Nucleicultricaceae bacterium (SeqCode) | reverse complement strand
CGATTTTGAATACTGGATCTTCTTTGCGGTTTTGTTCTGTCTTCAATACTTCAATATGATAGGTGGGCTCGAGATGATCCTGTCTGCTAAGAGCAGAGAGCGTTTTCTGCATGGACAATGGCGCTGTTGTGTTTTGAGCTGAGCATCCGATAAGCGGCAATAGGGTCAAAAGAAAAAGTATGTTCTTCATGTCTTCAAAATAAAAGTTTCATACTTATTAGTAAAATAAATCCAACTTGTCAACATATTTGAATTGTTAAAAATAAAGGTTTCAATGAAATCATTGAAACCTTTTAATTATTCTGTATTTTTTAATTAAGGCTTTGTTTTTTTAATTTGGTTTATTTAGTCTCTTTTTTTTGATCAAAAGTCATACGAAAATATTTTTTATCCTTTTTAGGGCTTTCAGCAGAAACCAATTTAAATTTGTTTGGGTGAGGGCTGTTTCCTAAAAAGTAGGCCAAACGTCCACCTGTAGCAGTAACTTCTCGTCCTTGCGGGTTTTCGTAAGTGTACTGCAGGCCATGGTAAATGTTACCGTGTGTTGGGGTTGATGTTTTTGCCTTATAACCATGTGCTTCAGGAGTTGATGGCACCGCAGTTTTTTTAGGTGTTGAATAAGGACTTTGCGGTGGCGTTCTTTGTTCATCTAGCTCTTCTCTAGCATCAGAGTCATCATCTGATCTTGAGTTTGATCCTTCATCGTCGGATCCAGAGTTTGAGCCTTCATCGTCGGATCCAGAGTTTGAGCCTTCATCATCTGATCTTGAGGCACCATCTTGCTCTGCGTCATTATCTCCTTCAGAGCCCTCGTCATCCTCTTTTTTTGAACCAGCATCGTCTTCAGAATCTGACTGTTCAGCATCTTTTAAAGAACTGCCATCAGAGGAGCTTGATTTTTCTTCTGCATCGCCATCAGTTTCGTCGCCCTCATTTTCATCAGCGTTCCCAACTTTTTCTGAATCGTCAGGGTTCTCATCTTCTTTTACAACGTCTTTTGGCGTATCGGATGCAATTGATTGGTAGTCAGCAGCATCGTCTTCCCCAGATTTATTCCCTGCATCTACAGAAGCTGGCGATTGTGCTTCTCCTTCTTCTGGATCAATGAACGTCTCGTTTGTGCGCAAAGTAAGCGTTGGATTATCTTGCTCAAGTGTTTCTCCTACACGATTATTTCCTTGATCTGGAGCACCGGATTCAGTTGCTCTAGCGTTGCTATCCGTCTCTACTATAGCACCAGATTTACCATCGTTTTCCACAATCATGCTTCCTGTATCCACAGGATTTGGGTGCTCAGGGTCATCTTCTGTTGGTATAACACTAGCATCTGCTGATTCAAGGTTGGTCTTTTCTAATGCAGTTGAGGATGCATTGGTGTTAGCCGTATCTTGACCATCTTTATGTTCAGGATCAACCGTGCTATTACTCTCGCTCTTTTGAGGTGTTTGATCATCTTTTTCCTCATTCAGGACAAATAAAAGTACATCTTGCGCATTACTCTTAATGCTTTTCATGCTTGGTGCACGATTCCATAAACCACTGATGTCTGGCGCATGATCTCTTAAACCACTAAGAAGGTCGCCAAAAATTGAAAAGTTAAATCTGTTAGGCACAGCTAATTGCTTAGAAGAGTCTGAATCAGACTTTTGAGGTGAGGGGAATCCGTCTTGCTCATTTAATAAGGCAAGAGCCCCACGCCTTACGTTGTTAGGCAGTATGCTTGAGTGTTTCTGAGCAGAATGCTCTTCTTCATCCACGAGATCCTTGCTCGCATAGGACGGAAGAGAAAAAGTTGTTGAACAAAGCAAGGCCATTAAGAGTAAATGACGGCTCTTTTTATTGTGTAGAATGTAATGCAACATAGTTGAAGTCTCCAAAATATTAGCTGCTTATTTTTTTGATGCGCTGCCTTTTCAGCAGCCCTTATCATAACAAAAAACGTCAGAACAAAAAGCGGAATGTAAAATAATGCAATAAAACCATACACTAGGCACATTTCGCCTCATTTTGGGAGGCATGAAAAGCCATGTATTATGGTTAATCCTATTGAATCCTATGTTTTATTGTTCTGAAATCACGAGGTTAGACATTAGAACGAATACGGTTCGTTAACAAAACCGTTAACGGTACTGTTTTAGTTCTTGTGGCTGTCTCTTGAGCGATCAATAGAATAATGTACCATTAATGCCCCCACGTATTTTTATCCACATTAATTGGACTCCATAGCAAAATTTGAGGCGACGTAGAAGAAAAATATGGAAAAATTATCAAGAAAAAGAGAGGGTTACCCCTCTCTTTTTTTAAATGTTGTTTTATTTAGTTGCTTCCCAAATAGGCTCGTGACTAGCTGTCTCAGCAATTTTAAGGACGGTATACTTCTTTGAAGGTGTTGAGATTAACTTTTCAAAAATAGCTACACCCGTTAACCATTCTGTCTTCTGAGTTTTGCTTTCTCTATGTTGAACGTAGTAATGGATCTTGCTGTAGAGGGGGACAGATAAACCCGCCGCGTCTTTAATGATGCTTAGTTGATCCTCGCCAGGAGCGTTGATATAAAGTGTTTTATCAGCTTTTTGTACACTTATTTTCATTGCACCAAGCTGCTCGGTCAAAGTATCCACACTTTCTGGGAGTTCTGCTAGCGGTTGCGCTATCATAATGCTCTGCATGAGATCTGCTTCAGTGCGTCCATGCTTTTGAGCGTAGAGAGCAATCTGAGCTTCAAGCTGCTTCAATCGTATTGTTTCGGCAGTTTCTGTAGTATTTGCATCATCGACCGAGGATGTTGACGGTGTTGGTGTCACTGAAGGTGGTTGTGAAGAAGGTGTTTGTGTTGTAGCAGGATCCACCTCTGCTTCAGGTGTAGTAAGCGTTGCTGATTCTACTGCCTTTGGATTGGAAGAAGAGCCAAACCATCCAGTAAACCAACCACCAAACCAACCGCCTGATTGTACTGGTGCGCCTTCTTCTAAGACGTGCTCTTCTATCGGAATATGTACTTGAGCTTGAATGCTTGGTGTTTGAGATTCATCTTTCGCTTGCTCAGTTAATGATGCCTCTGCTGTTGATACCAATGATGACGTTGCAAGTAAAAGGCTTGCAAAAACAATTGAGATACCTGTGTATGTTTGCTTCATGCTGAACTCCCTGTTTTAATTTGATTAATGATATCGTTCACTTAAAGACTCTAATAGAATTTGTGTGTGGGATGGAAGTCAAAAAATCTCTTTTTTTTTAGGGTAACGGTTGGAATATTAATGAAATTTTAGTCTTTTTGTGACGCATCAAAAAACGTTTTTTATATATATTTTAAAGACAGTAACGCTTTCTTTGTTTATAATTATGAGCGATCAAGAATAAAAATTCAGAACAGGTGAATGCTATGTTAAAACGTCTTCTCTTAACTATTATGGTTTTATTGTCGACTCATTCTGCTGATGCTAGGTGGTATGATGATCCACCGGGGTGGCACCGTCGTGATTATGGTGAGTTTGAACGATATCATCGTTTTTACCCCCACCGCGATTGTTCTAGATGCAGAACAGCGAGTATTTGTAATGATGGGCCACTCATGCGTTGGTGCGTTTTAAAATGTTCAATGAGGGTTGATATTCCACGGTTCTGTGGTGAAAGACACTATCGTTCTGTTATCAAAGATTTGGAGCGCAACCGATATCGTCTGAATGATGAAGATCGATCCCTTTTAGATATGGTCTTAGGCTACTAAAATCTGTTGATGGTATTAAGGAGCGAACGTCTTAAGATTTAAGGCGTTCGTTTTTTATTTTAAGGGCTAAAATGGTGAATGCCAAAACAAACGTGATGCCGTTTGCGATGATGATCGAGGGGGATTTAATAAAAAGACCATAGATAAGCCACAAGCCAACACCTGTGCATAATATTACATACATCAAAAGGGATATATCACCCGTCGATCGTGTTTTTAGGACATGTAATACTTGAGGGAGAAATGAGCACGTTGTGCAAAAACCTGCCATAAGCCCTATGGCTTCAATCCAGTCAATCATGTGTGTAGTCTTTGGGTTGATGCTGCTTCTGATACAATGCAGAAGATGGCGTCCCCAAGGGGATTCGAACCCCTGTTACCGCCGTGAAAGGGCGGTGTCCTAGGCCTCTAGACGATGGGGACTACGTGATGAGGATTACCTTTTTAGAAAATAAAAATCAAGCGTTAAATTTAAAAAAATTGCATTTTTCGTGATAATTAGTGAGCTTAGCGTGATGAAATATCATAAAAGCTATATTCTGTAAGCTTTTTCGTCGATATGAGATTGTTCGATTGGATGTACAGTGCTTGCTGTGGTGGTTTAAGAGTTTGAAAGCGGAAGGCCAACAATGACCCAGAAAAAAACGCGGAGGCTGCTTTCTTCCGAATCTGACCCGGTACACGAGCTTTCTGCCCACTGTGACCTTCCAAGCTTGTTATGACGGGAATTCTAAAAAATAGCAAGATTTATTTGTTTTCGCGCATGTAGGCACGTACGCGCTCTAGATCCGCTTGTGTGTCAACACCCCAAGGTGCCGTCTCTATAAAACCAATACCAATGGTCATGCCGGCTTCAAGGGCTCTTAATTGTTCAAGACGTTCGGTTTTCTCAAGTGGAGAAGGGGGGAGTTGTATGAAATCGTGGAGCGCCTTTCTTCGATAGGCGTATAGTCCAATGTGGTGAAAATAAGTCTCTGCTCCATAGGGGATGGGTGCTCGACTAAAATAGAGCGCACGCGCACAAGGGGACAGAGGATCTTGGGTAAGGGCAATTTTAACGACATTGGGATCATCGCGTTCTGAATCTGAATGAATAGGCGTTGCCAGTGTTGCGATATCCACTAAGGCATCTTGAAGCGGCAAAAGGCAAGCCTCAAGCACTTCTTTTGAAATAGTTGGAAGGTCGCCTTGCACATTGACAATCTGTGTAAACTTTCCAGCTTGATCATGTTGCATGAGTGCTTGGTAGATACGATCAGAACCTGACGGTAAATCCGGATCTGTCATCACACATTGGCCACCTGCTTTTTGAATGATATCTGCAACATCTGGGTGGTCACAGGCGACGACGACGGGTCCGAGTGATGCTTGGCGGGTGCGTTCAAAGACATGTTGAATCATGGGTTTGCCATCAATAAGGGCAAGAGGTTTATTGGGCAGTCGTGTTGATGCCATGCGGACAGGAATAATAAAAATTGTTTGTTCGCGCATTTAGGTGTGTCCTCTTTAGTGTCGTGTTTAGCTCGATTATAAGTCAATGAAAATACACCGCCTTGGTGGTGGCGTCCAGATGCTAGAAAATAGCAAACAGAATGCATGGTGTTGGATTCTATTTCAGGGTATAGTCAGGGATCAAATTTATTAGAGTAAAGCCAAGATGACTGAATCAGAGCCCACTACCCCCATTTGTGTGGATTTAGATGGAACACTCATTCGAACAGATATTCTGCAAGAATCGCTGTATCAATTTATACGATCAAACCCGTTGCATTTTTTTCTTGTGCTCTTTTGGTTTTTTAAGGGAAGAGCCTACCTTAAACAAGAAGTTGCAAAGCGTGTGAGCCTTGATTTAAGTCAACTACCCGTCAACGAAGAGTTTTATGCGTATTTGAAAGAGATGCGTGAACGAGGATCTCCCCTCTATCTTGTAACGGCGTCTGATCAAGCGATAGCTCGGCCCATCGCAGATTATTTTGGTATTTTTACCGATACTTTTGCAAGTGATGGAAAGACAAACTTGAGGTCAAGTGCTAAAGCGGATTTCTTGGCTCAAAAATTTGGAAAAGGCGGGTTTTTGTATGCGGGGAATTCAAGGCATGATTTAAGTGTTTGGGCCAAATCGCGCTTTGCGATAGCAGTGAATACGCCCCAGTATCTGATTCAATCGTTGTATGAATCGGGTATCAAAGTGATGGTATTTGTTGAAAATCATTATGTTTTTGGTGGCATCATTAAGTTACTCTCTCCACGTCAATGGATGAAAAATTTTATTTTCACCGTGCCACTATTCATTTTGGGATTGGCTGATAAATTTGTGTTGCTCGATTACTTTTGGGCGGTGATGAGTTATTGCCTTGTGGATATTTGGGCTTCAACGTGTGGTAGCTTGATCCGCTTTAAACAGGAACGCACGCTCTATAGCTCAAAAGATCAGGCAAAAAGAAGCGTTGCAAGTGTAAATCCGCTTGTAACAGGACAAATCTACATTGCAACAGCGTTTCAATTTTTGTGTTTCAGTACAGCTCTATTGATCATTCTTTATAGTGTTCTTGATACACCCTATGATGCCTTCATTTTCATTTATGGGGGAGCTAGCATTATTTTGGCGGCTATTAATCCCCAAAAACGGGATCTTCATAAATTCAAAATCTTCACTTTGTCGACTATTATTTTTTGCTCTACCCTGTATTATTTATTCAGTTAGAAAAAATGCTTTTCAGTGAAGTTTTTGTGTCAGTTTTTCTATGCTTGTGAAAATGCGTGCAAGGTATGCAGAGGCGGGGCCGTCCATGTTTTCTGACGTTGCAATTTCAAGCTGCATAATTTCATCCGCCCAAACTTTAAGAACGATTAATTTCTGGTCATCATTCAACATCTCATCCTTTAGAACATCTTCTGGGACTTCATAAAACTCTTCTGGATTCAAGAGAATCTTTTGAATGGGTACATGGGGGCTATGCATGATACATACTCCTTGGTACAGATTAATACTGTTTGTTATACTATTAGTAAATCACAAGAAGAATAAAAAACTGTTAATGATGCACTTTTTATCAATAGAAGGAAATGCAACGATATTGCTTGAATTTTGGAAGAGCAATCCGCTATGATGGGCGTGTTTTTAAGGCAAGTGCTATAAAAAAGCTCGTTTTGATGGTGCCGCCGGAGAGAATCGAACTCTCGACCTCACCCTTACCAAGGGTGTGCTCTACCACTGAGCCACGGCGGCGCGTTGAAACACTATACACTTAACGGATTCAGGATCTTGTTGCAAGTAAAGATAGAGCGATGACAGAAAAAAATACACCTTTAGATACACGTCATATCCAGATGGGGGATGATGATATATCCGTATTAGATCAGAAAAAAGCAGAAGAAGACCTACCTCCAACCTCCTTGGATCATCAAGAGGAGGGCGGGTGCTCTGAAAAACCAAAGGTAGCAAGAGGTGGCGTCAAGTATCAACGCAGATCCACGGCACTACGAGACAATCTTCTTAAAAGAAAACAGCAGATGCGTTTGAGAAAAGAGCAGGATTAAGAGGGCAACTCTTTGGCGTGGCGCTCTTTGGCTTGCTTCCAGAGTTCCAAGCGCTCATGATCAGAGAGCCCCTTTAAGTTGTGCTGTTGCATGCTACGTGCGATTTCTAACATAATTTCAAAACGTCTTTGAAACTTTTGAAAGGCAACCGCTAGTGCTTCTCTAGGATCAATATCAAGGTTTCGGCAAATCTCAAGAGTTCCAAAAATGAGATCTCCTGTTTCTTCCACAAGACGATCGTGCGACTCATTTTGCAGAAAGGCCTCTTTTATTTCACGCACCTCATCTTTCACATTATCAAAAAGAAGATCGAGGGATGGCCAAACAAATCCTTGATCTTCAGCAAGGTTAAGGATCGCAAGCGATTGATCAATAATATTTTTCATGACAGAACGTCTATTAAACTACATTTTTTAAACTAGAAGGAATCGAATGATTTTGCTCACTGGAATCAGCCATCAATGTGGGCTGCTGTTGTGGTATCAAAATCGTAAAAGTGGAACCGCGTCCATATTCCGACTGCACATCAATACACCCACCTAGAAGCTCTGTAAATTGTTTTGTGATGGAAAGCCCAAGCCCTGTTCCACCATATCGGCGTGTGGTGGATGAGTCACCTTGCGTGAAAGGTTGGAAGAGTTTTTTGAGCGCTTTAGGGCCAATGCCGCACCCTGTATCGCTTACTTTAAATTGTATGTAGGATATTGTGTTGATGACTGTATGGGTGATCGTAAGCGTGATGATCCCCTTTTGGGTAAATTTACAGGCATTACTCATGAGGTTGAGTAAACATTGTCGAAGACGGGTATAGTCAGATGTCATGAGACCAATGTCGTGGTTGCAGTTCAGAATAACGCGGTTTTCAAGTTTTTGTGCCGAGGGTATTAATAAAGAAACCAGTGTATTGGCGAAATCAAAGATATCAAAAGTTTCATAATGGAGCTCAATTTTACCGGCTTCTAATTTTGAGGCATCTAGAATATCGTTAATCAGTTTAAGCAAGTGTGTTCCTGCGTGTTTAATTTTCTCAACGTCTTGCAGGACGACTTTTGTCGTTAAATCTTCTTCTTCAAGGATGAGCTCGCTATAGCCAATAATTGCATTAAGCGGTGTTCTAAGTTCATGGCTGACGTTTGCAAGAAATTCTGACTTTGCTTGATAAGCCGACTTGGTCTTTGCAAGCGCTTCTGAAAGCGCGCGCTCACGCTCAAGAAGAGGGGTTAGGTCTTTTGCAAAGCAATAGTATCCTGTTTTATGGCCATCAGTGCCAAAGATCGGCACAAACAAGAGTTGAGCATAAAGAAAATGATTCGTGTCCATCTTAACACGTGCCATAAAGCTAAATCGTTCATTTTTATGTTGTTTGCATTCACGCTGAAGCGGCTCTTGATCATCTGGATGCAGAAATTCGCAAAGCGCATTGCCGATAATTTGATTCTCATTCAAGCTAAACAAATTTGAAAAAGCTTGGTTTACTTCAATTAAACATAAGTCATTCGTTAAAATAGATATGCCCTCAACCGCATTGTGTAGCGCCGAATACAATGTCTGCATGCGCTTATTTTTTTCTTTAAGCTCTGTGACATCAAAAATAATGGCTGCCACAAATTTTTGTGAATTTTTGTGAGATACAACGTGCCCTTGTTCAGAAAACCAACGGATCGATC
>JBQCDM010000032.1:0-3295 GCA_051961235.1 Nucleicultricaceae bacterium (SeqCode) | reverse complement strand
CGGTCGTGGCGGAACTGGTAGACGCGCAGCGTTGAGGTCGCTGTGGGGGAGACCCCGTGGAAGTTCGAGTCTTCTCGACCGCACCAAATACACATCTTAAGTCATTCCTCAAAAGACTTATCTTATGCTAAAATGTTCACAAATTGTATTTTGGAATGAACATGAAAGATGAATTTAACGAAAGCGCTTTAAATTACCACCGCTTTCCAAAGCCTGGTAAGATTTCAGTAACCCCAACAAAACCGCTTGCGAACCAGCGTGACTTATCGCTCGCCTATTCTCCGGGCGTTGCAGCAACGTGTCGAGAGATTATTCAAGATCCTTCAACCGTTGATCTCTATACGTCTCGTTCGAATTTGGTCGGTGTCATCACCAATGGTACCGCCGTTTTAGGGCTTGGTAACGTGGGCCCCCTTTCAGCAAAGCCCGTGATGGAAGGAAAGGGTGTTCTCTTTAAAAAGTTTGCAGGTATTGATGTTTTTGATATCGAAATCAATGAGCAAGATCCTGATAAACTTGTTGATATTATTGCAAGTCTCGAGCCCACGTTTGGCGGCATAAATCTTGAAGATATAAAAGCACCTGAGTGTTTTTATGTGGAAAAAAAGCTAAGAGAGCGCCTTAAAATTCCAGTCTTCCATGATGATCAACATGGTACAGCCATTATTGTTGCAGCCGCTATCATTAATGCTTTAGAGCTCGTCAAGAAAGACATCAAATCCGTCAAGCTAGTCACCTCTGGTGCAGGCGCTGCAGCGATTGCTTGCCTGAATCTTTTGCTCAAACTTGGCTTTACGCGTGAAAATATTTATGTCACAGACATCGAGGGCGTGATTCACACCAAACGCACCGACAATCTTGCTGATTGTCAAATGGCCTATGCTCGTGAAACCGATGCGCGCACCCTAGAAGACGTTATGGATGGGGCAGATATCTTTCTTGGATTATCAGCAGGTGGTGTTCTAAAACCTAAAATGATTGAAAAAATGGCAAAAAGCCCCATCATTTTAGCGTTAGCAAATCCACACCCTGAAATTGATCCAAAGCTTGCCAAAGCAACGCGCCCAGACGCTATTGTAGCAACGGGCCGCTCTGACTTTGTCAATCAAGTTAACAACGTTTTGTGTTTTCCTTTTATTTTTAGAGGGGCTCTTGATGTGGGAGCCACTAAAATTAATGATGAGATGAAGCTCGCCTGCGTTAAAGCGCTTTCTAATCTTGCAAAAGCCGAGACCTCGGATATCGTTCAAAATGCTTATGGGGATGCGGAAGAAGTGCGTTTTGGCCCTGATTATATCATTCCAAAACCTTTTGACCCAAGATTGATGTCAGAAATAGCCCCTCTTGTAGCGGAAGCCGCTATGAAGACAGGGGTTGCAACCCGTCCTCTTCAAGATCTTGATGCTTACAAACAAAGTCTCGTTGAATTTGTTTTCCGCTCTGGACTTGCCATGCGTCCGATCTTCAATATGGCAAAGAAAAATCCAAAGCGCGTGGTTTACGCTGATGGGGAAAATCCAACCATTTTAAGGGCTGTACAAACAGCACTGGATGAAAAGATCGTTCTTCCCATCCTTATCGGAAGGCGCCAAGTGATTGAAGTGCGCTTAGATCGGCTGGGTTTACGCATGCAGCCCGATATTGATTTCACATTGATCGATCCTCAAAAAGATCATCGTTTTAATATTTATTGGCAAACCTACCACAAAATCATGGAACGCAGTGGCGTATCCCCTGATCTTGCAAAGATTATTGTGCGCACGCATACATCCGTCATCGCAGCCCTTATGGTTCATTTAGGGGATGCTGATGCCATGCTCTGTGGCCCGGTTGGACGATATCATCGGCATTTGGAACATATTTCCCAAATTATTGGCACGAATAATGACTGTCACGTGATTGCGGCGCTTAACGTAATTGTGCATCAAAAAGGCAGCTTTTTTATTGCAGACACCTATGTTAATCGTGATCCATCTGCGCATCAACTCACCAAAATCGCACTCCTTGCAGCTGAGCAAGTACGCCGATTTGGTATTACACCTAAAATTGCTCTCCTCTCTCACTCAAGTTTTGGATCCAGCAGTTCTCCTTCCGCTCAAAAAATGCGGGAAGTGTTGAATCTTTTGCTAGAGGATGATCCAACACTGGACGTAGAAGGAGAGATGCATGCCGATGCCGCTCTTGATCCGGAAAATAGATTGCGTATTTTCCCCAATTCAAAATTTAAGAGTGAAGCCAATCTTTTGATTATGCCAACATTAGACGCCGCCAATATTTCCTACAACTTGGCAAAAGGTCTTTCTGATGGCCAACCCATTGGACCAATTTTAATGGGAACCAATCAATCCGCTCATATTTTAACGCCATCTGTTACTGTTCGAGGTGTTTTAAATATGACTGCTGTTGCTGTTGTAAACGCACAATCTTTACACAAAGAAGGATGAGAGAAGCGCATATGCAAGATAATAACACCATAGAAGAGCAAGGCGATCATCTTTATGGTGTTTCTCGCGAACTTTCAAAGGAAATCGAACAGCTTCTCGAACTCAATGATTTTACCCGCGTTCAAGGTCTTATTGAAGAATTGCATGCAGCAGACGTTGCTGACCTTATTAAAAGCTTAAATACTGAAAATCGCCGTTATTTCATTGAAGCCATTAAAAGCACAATTAATGCCGATGTTTTGGCTGAGCTTGATGATTCATCAAGACGTGATGTTCTCGATATCTTGAACGCCAAGGAAATTGCAGACGTTGTCTCTGATCTTGAAAGCGATGACGCTCTCTATGTCATTGAAGATTTGGCAGAAGCTCAGCAAAAAGAGGTTTTAAACGCAATCCCTGCAAACGAACGTGCCATCTTAGAGGAGGTTCTCACCTATCCCGAAGAAAGCGCAGGTCGCCTTATGCAGCGGGAGATGGTCTGTGTGCCAACGTTTTGGAGTGTGCAAGAAGCCATACAATTTATTCAAAATACCGATGAATTGCCCGACAGTTTTTATAACATCTTCGTTGTTGATCCAAGGCACCACCCCATCGGACAAATTGCATTAAGCAAGCTCCTTAAATATCCAAGCAACACTCTTGTATCAGACATTTTAGATACAAATTTGCATAAAATTCCTGTCACTGAAGACCAAGAAGAAGTGGCAGCCCTCTTCAAACATTATGGTCTGGTCTCAGCGCCCGTTGTGGACGGATCTGGGCGCATTGTCGGTATGATTACCGTCGATGATGTGGTGGATGTCATTGAAGAAGAAGCAGAAGAAGACATCATGCACATGGCAGGTGTTGCG
>JBQCDM010000031.1:0-2282 GCA_051961235.1 Nucleicultricaceae bacterium (SeqCode) | reverse complement strand
TGCCTGCTTCATGTTCGAGTGTTTGGGTATGGGCATTAATCTCTTCTTGTAAAATTTTTGCATGCTCCACCGTGCACTGTTGTTCACCTGTGCCAGCATGATGATCTTGAAGCGCATACAGCATTTTTTTGCGCAGATCCTCCAGCTCGTCATCCTTCATATCTGTGATAACAACAACTTTTGTATCTTTTTCATGATCGTGAGGCGTGTCGGAAGCAAAGCCAGGTGTGAATAGTGTGCATATGGAGACAAGCAAAAGTATCCAAGACTGTTTTGTGATCATCTCCACCCTCATGATTTTATTGGCGCCAGATTTAACCCAGCATTTTATTATTCATAATAGTACAACTGCTTTTGTGTAACGACAAGGTGTGTCTTAATGCTATCAAAAGTTCATCCTTTATTAATATTATAAGAATTAAAATTCTTGAATTACCTCACTAAGGGATAAAAAAATGAAAAAATATCTAGCGTTGATTTTGTTGGTATCAATATTCTCTTCTCACTATGAAACAACACAAGCTGAACCTATTACAATAGCTGCCATTACAACACTGGGCGTTTCCACATATGCCGCTATCAAAAGCCAAAAACATTGTAGTAAACTTTGTACAGCACAGAATTGTGGCAGTGAAGTTTTAAACAAGACACGCGACGCTCTCACTAAGTTTTTAGGTCCCGTCAAAGATTCCACTGGTGGCAGAGACTCTACCTTTGGGGCTGGGCTTAGGAACATTGGAGAATTCTGTTTAAACACGTGTACCACGGATGATCAAAAGATTTTTTTCGAGATTCCAAATGCAATTGATCCATCAGCTCCAAAGCGTGTTGATGTGACCATAAAGAAAAGGTATGGCGAGGGATGGGATCTTAAAGCTTGTGTGACTGCGTATGGTAAGCTTGCAGAAAGTAAAGAAACATCGTTTCTCTATCCAAAATCCAATCAAGCTTATGTATATTCGGACCAGGAACGTCTTGAGCTCTTAGGATATGCAAACAGAAATGATTTCGCCTCTTACGCTGTATGGCAAAAAAATTCTCTCCATGAAATATTGGGCATGCCGGCTCCCAAAGAGGTTGTTACTGCAAGCTCAGCTGAGAAGGATGTGCCAAAAAGGTAGATCTCACCGCGCTCGTTTAGATGGAGCCTCGGTAAAGCAAATTGGAAAAGAAGCACCAAAAGGCCCTCTATGTATGATAGAAGGCCTTTTCACTTCAATGATTAATATTCTTGTATCATGGGGAGAAGGATAGAAAAGGGCGCCCTCGTTTTAATCATCCAGCCAGGAAAGTTCATGTAGTTGGTCTTTAAAATGCTTTGGAAAAGGTGCTTCAAAGGTGAGCCTTCGACCATTTGGGGTCTCGAAACTTAAAGAAAAAGCATGAAGGCATAGCCTTTCTTTCGCCTTAGTCTCATCAAGTCCATATTTAGTGTCACCCACAATAGGAAAACCATGCGACGCGCAATGGACACGGAGTTGGTGCATGCGTCCAGTAAGCGGGCGCAATTCGACCCAGGTGCGCCCAGAGCGATGTTGTTTCAAAATGCGATAATGTGTGGTGGCTTCTTTGGCATTTTCTTCAGATTCCTCGACCAGATGCATTTTTTGATGTCGTTTTTCAAGAGCGCCTGCCATCACACCGATGGAGTGGGGCGGGGGTGTCTCTGTTAAGGCATGATATACTTTTTCCATAGCGCGTGATTTGAAAGCCGCTGTGAACCATGCCGCGTCTTGCATCGTTTTGGCAAACAAGAGAATGCCACTTGTATCCTTATCAAGACGATGGGTGAGGCGTGCGCCCTCATATCCTGGTAAGCACTTAAAAAGTTCATCCAGTGCATAGCGCTGATGGCTGCCACCTTGAACAGCAATACCAGCTGGTTTATTGATAACAAAAAAAGCATCGTTTTCGAAAAGGATCATCGCGTGGAGCGCTGATGCTTCACGATCACTGAGTGTGGTTTTTTTTGGAGCTTCTCGTTTCTCTTGTTCAAGAGGTGGCAGACGAATTTCATCGCCCGCGCTCAATATGGTATTTGTCTTAACACGACTGCTGTTGACCCGGATTTGCCCTTTGCGTAGCAATTTTTGCAAAAGGCTGTAAGCTAGGTGTGGGTAATGTTTTTTGAACCATCGATCGAGTCTGATACCATTTTCTTCCGATTCAATCATTTTTTTCTTGATCATTCCGTCAACCTTCGTCATAACGTCACTAGAGTTTGTATTTGTGACAGAAAGATATGTGTCTTTATGAAACAAAATCAAGCTAAAAAGAAAAGG
>JBQCDM010000030.1:0-7112 GCA_051961235.1 Nucleicultricaceae bacterium (SeqCode) | reverse complement strand
CTCAAGGCGCACACTATTATCACGCGCAAGGGTTTGATAGTGGGACGATTGAGTCACGCCCAAATAATAAAGGCGAGACATAAGTGTCGCTGTAAGGGCGGCTTGCCCTCCCATGAGTAGGAAGGCTCTGCGCGAGAAAATTTTCTTAGGGTCTCCTCGATCGTCCACACTACCCTCACAAGAACTTGCGATTTAAATGACTACAGACCTTAAAAATTAAAGGGCCAGAGACTGTCGTTGCAAACAATTCAACGAAAAAATGTAACACTTGAAATGTGCCATAGGGAGAGAGAATGGTTGCAAGACCTTCGAGCATGGTTGCAATGAAGGCAATCGTTGCAAACACAGACCAATTTAAAAGGAAGGGCTTATTATATAAATAGCGCCTTTGATAAATCAGTAAAACCCAAATCATAAGGTAAATAAAGGCGTGGAGACCAAGAAAACAACCAGAAAGTGCATCTGCAAAAAGCCCAATACAGAGAATGATGGAAAGCGGTATAGAGGTTGGTCTATGGATCGCCCAGTAAAAAAGGATCGCCAAGTTAAAGTCCGGGACAATAGATGACAAGGGATAGAAAAAAACAAGAGAAAAAAGAAGCGATGCGAGTAAGCTCATCACAGGTAATAAAGCGGTGTAGAGGGTTGCCCAAAATGAGTACGTCGTATGCTGAGGCGTATTCATGAAGGATCTCCTTTCTCTGTCTCGTGTCTTACGATATCTTCAAGAGGGGATGTAATGACCTGCACATAATTGATATTATCCCAATCTATGGCAGAGTGAACGAGAATTTTATTGCCATCAATAGCCTCAACACTACCAATTTTATAGCCTTTTGGAAAAATGCCACCTTTACCCGTTGTAAAGACGAATTCCCCAATTTCGGGTGCGCGTTCTCCTTTTGAAAGGGATAAAATAAGTTGGTTAAACTTGCTGCCGGACAAAATTCCTTCATTTTGTGAAATTTCAGTAATAGCTGGGACTCGAGACTTGATATCATTAATTAAAAGCACACGCGCTGAACGTTCTCCAACATCAATCACCCGACCGATAATTTGTAAATTGGAGACAACAACTTGATCCTTTTCAACGCCTTGAGCTTTTCCAGCATCGATAAAGAGGGTGTGCGAGTCCTTGTTTTTAATCTGTTCATAGGCTTCGGCAGTGATGAATTGGGTGCCTTCTTTAGGACCCATATGGAGCGCTTTTCTGAGCTTTGCATTTTCATTGAAAAACTGACGAGCGATGGCTTCCCAGTGTTCTAATTCTTCAACCTTTGACTTTAATTCCATATATTTGGAGTTGAGCTGTAAATAGGAGGCGCTATTTTCTAAAAGAAGCGCTACCGTCTGAAAGGGTCTTATTGTCATTTTGACGGTATGCGTTGCAAGATCTAAAAATGTACCACGTAATGATTCTGTGAATGGGCTGCCCATAATGCTCAGCATTAAAATGGCAAATGCTATAAAAATGAAAGCCCCATTCTTTATCGCGTAATAATAAAAATAAAGCGAGCGCCCTTCTTTTCGATTGAGTCCTAAAGCACCTTTACTAGACATCACGCTCCTTTGATGCCTAATACATGCTAATCAAAGCAGACTTCAATGTTGACATTTGCTCAAGGGCTTGACCTGTGCCATTGACAACACAAGACAAGGGTGAGTCAGCGATTGAGACAGCAAGGCCTGTTGCTTGACGCATCAAACCATCCAAATTAGAAAGAAGCGCACCACCGCCTGTGAGAACGATACCCTTATCAACGATATCTGCGGATAACTCAGGTGGGGTATTTTCAAGCGCAACTTTAACGGCTTCAACAATGCCTGAGACAGGCTCCATCAAACTTTCAGCAATTTGTTTTTCATTAATGATGATTTCTTTTGGAACACCATTAATAAGATCACGTCCTTTAATGGCATAGGTGCGGCCTAATCCTTTTTCTGGAGGAAGCGCAGATCCAATTTCCTTTTTAATCCGCTCAGCGGTCGCTTCACCAATCAACAGATTGTGGTGACGTCGGATGTAGGCAATAATGGCATCATCCAAATTATCGCCACCAATACGAACAGAACGTGAGTAAACAATACCACCAAGCGACAAGACAGCCACTTCCGTAGTGCCACCACCAATATCAACAACCATAGAACCCGTTGGACCTGTGACTGGAAGGCCGGCACCAATGGCAGCAGCCATGGGCTCTTCAATGAGATAAACGCGACCTGCGCCTGCGCTTTCAGCCGATTCTTGAATCGCTCTTTTTTCAACAGCCGTGGATCCAGAAGGTACGCAGACGACAATTTGAGGACTGACAAAGCTTCGGCGGTTGTGAACTTTATGAATGAAGTGTTTGATCATTTCTTCAGCGATTTCGAAATCCGCAATGACGCCTTCACGTAGTGGGCGAATCGCTTGAATGTATCCGGGGGTTTTACCAACCATTTGTTTGGCTTCATTACCAACGGCAAGAACTTGCTTCTTCCCCTTATTTTCAGTGATGGCAACGACGGAAGGTTCATTTAGAACAATGCCACGCCCCTTAACATATACAAGTGTATTTGCTGTACCAAGATCTATTGCCATGTCCGAAGATAGCATTCTAAATAATTTACCAAACATTTTAAGCTCACTCACTCTATATTGGGGTGCAACAGACGTTATTAAAACGTCTCGTGTTGATTATTGATAACTAATTTTAGTTGATCATCAATCTCTTTTAATACTTTTTTAAAAGTCTGCCTAGTAAAAAGCTCAGGAAATTCATTAATAATTATATGGGGTTGAAACTGATGTCGAAACCACGTTTGTTGTCTTTTGATGTATTGGTGTGTTGAGATACATGCTTTTGTGATGGCATCAGGGTACGATAATTCTCCTAAAAGATAGGCGTCTAATTCACGAACACCCAAAGCTTTGTATAAGAAATAGTCGCGAGCAGAAGGATCCTTTAAGAACAGCTCAACTTCTCTTAAAGCGCCTTGATCTATCATGGATATAAATCGCCTATTGGCGCGCTCTTTAAGGGCGTCGCGTGGGGGATTGATCAGGATTTTTAAAAATGTGTAAGGAGCGCTTTGCGTTGGTGTTTTTTGATGCCAGGAGAGAAGAGATTGTCCTGTTGCTAAGATGACTTCGAGTGCGCGGGCAATACGCGTTTTATCTTGAGGTACTAAGTTTTCTGCTGCCATAGGGTCTAGTTGCTGGAGAGCGATATGCGCATCCTCAACAGAAAGGGATCGAACGCGTTCCCGAATGTCTTTTGGAATTTCTGGAATAGCGCTCAATCCTTCTTCGAGTGCTTTGAAATAAAAACCAGTTCCGCCAACCAAAATGGGGGTTTTATTGTGTTGATGCGCGTCTTTAATCTCGCTCAAGGCTTTCTCTCGCCACCAAGCGGCTGTTGCATTGTCGTGGGCTGCTAATATGCCGTAGAGCTTATGGGGAAGGCGTGCCTGATCTTCTTTGCTAGGTTGCGCGGTTAAAAGTGGGAGCTGATCATACACTTGCATACTATCAGCATTGATAATGATGCCATTAAAAATCTCTCCCAGTATGAGGGCGAGGCTTGATTTGCCACTGGCGGTAGGGCCAGCAATGATCAGGGCCGCATTGGATGTAAACATAGGATCACTTGTTCTAAATCGCTGAGTCGAGTACAGTCGAGTCGTAATGTATAAGGTCAATGCTGGATGCTCAAGCTTAAAGTCACAGATATTCAAGAGAGAATTTTTCTCCTCCTCCTCACCCTGTTCGTTTTCTTTTATGGTCTCAGTGCTTATGGGTTGTTTGATAACAATGAGGGATTGTATGCAGAAATTGCCCGTGAGATGCTTGAGCGTGGTAACTTTGTAATCCCGACATTGAATGGGGCGCCATATATCGAAAAGCCGCCACTTCTCTATTGGTTGTTGGCCTTAAGTTTTAAAGTGTTTGGGGTGGGTGAGTATAGTGCGCGTCTCGTGCCTGCGATGGCTGGATTTGTGAGTGTGTGGGGTGTTTACATTTTTATGCGTCGATTTCAATCGGCGCGCCCCGCTTTTTATGCCGCACTCATGCTTTCAACAGCTGTTGGATACATCGCCTTTAGTCATATGATTTTCTTTGATGTCTTACTCACCTGCTTTTTAACACTGGCGCTATTATTTTATTTTGAATGGTGGCGTACAGGAGGCACGCGGCATCTTATCTTTTTCTATGTTTTTATGGCTGCATCTGTGATGACGAAAGGTGGGGTTGCGCTCGTTCTTGTTGGCATCACTTTAATGGCTTTTTGGGTGTTTGAGAAACGAGGGTGGATGCATGTTTTAAAAACTTTTAACCCACTTGGTATGGTCGTCTTTTTGGCATTGGTTTTGCCGTGGCATGTTTTAGCATCTCTAGAAGACAGAAACTTTCTTCATTTCTATTTTGTGAATGAACATGTTTATCGATTTCTCGATATTCGTGAACCCAGAGATTATTACCGAGGGCCCTGGTATTATTATATGCATAGGCTTGCACTCTATCTTTTGCCGTGGCTGCCACTTGTGGGGTTTCGTGCGCGTTTAGAGAATCCCCATTCAGATCAACGAACCTTAAAGAGGTTTTTGTGGTGCTGGATGATTGTGTTTTTCTGCTTCTTTTCCCTCTCTAAGGCAAAGGCGAATTACTATGTGGTAACCTTAATGCCGGCTGTTTTTTTGTATCTGGGGCTTCGGCTTGGATCGTTTGCAGAAGAGCGTCTAAGTGGAGCGGGGCGTATTCTTCCGCTCATAGCAGGCGGAATATTCCCTCTTATCTTCACTTTCGGATGCATCATTGTATGGTCTTTTGACCTACCGTATCGCATTTACGTTGAAGATCTTAATCCGTTTTATCTAGGCGGATTCTTAATAGCGCTTTGGGTTATTTATGGATTTTCTCTCATAAGGGGCCGCTATAGCCTTCGTGCTTGGATATACTCAATTGCTCTTCAGAGTATTGTCGTTTGGGCTTACGCACAAACGCTTATCACACAGTATGAACAGCGTGTTTCCAGCAAAGAAATTGCAAAAGCGTTACCGAAGGATGTTGATCGTATTTATTTTTATCGAGATTACGAAAAAATGTCGTCTATTCGATTTTATCTGAACCAGCCTGTGTATGTGATTGATAGCTTAAGCAATGATTTGCATTATGCTAAAAGCAACTCTTTATCGCCCTATTTTGTGACGGATGAGGAGGTGCTCAAAGGTTTAAATGTTGTGTCCTGTGTTTTTGTTTTTCACGAACAACAAAAACGATTTGAAGAGCAATACACAACATTTAAATTGGAAAGCAGCGCATCAAAGCAAGTCTTTCGTCTTCCAAGCCGGGTTTTTCTTTATTGTAATCGACCTTAAAGACAACGTTGTAAAATCTTTGGGAGCATAAGCAGGCACAGCGAGAAAAACAAGAAAGCAACACCACCTAGAAGGAAGAGTGCATTTGTTTCTGTGGGGCTATAACTTGCTAAGAAGAAAACAAAAAGAGGGACCTGAAGAGGAGCCACGATAATCAGTCCAAGGTATGCTGAAGCATGAGACAGTTTGAGGAGTGCTGCAACTAGATAAGATAGGCTGAGCATGCCAAGGAGTGCAAAGCTGGCACTGGCTAAAAACGGGGTGAGCAACGGTGGATGGAAGACATCAAGCAGCAAGAGTATACTAAAATTGATGTAAAAACCGAGCAGAACGAAGCTAGCCTCCAGAAGAATGAAGAGGGGAAGCGTAACCTCAAGTGTTGTTGGGGAAATAAAAATATCATGCATTCGGCCTGTATCGACAAAGCGGGTGATAAAATCCCGCGCATGAAAGTGGGCAGACATTAACATCACCAACAGGAGAAAGGGCTCAAAGCTTTTACCATCAAACGGATGGCCACTAAAGCCGTAGAGAAGAAAAGTAAGTCCAATAAAAAACGTTTGCATCAAGATGAGCTTTGGGTTTTTTAAGCATCTTCTCACTTCCAATTCGAAAAGAGTATAAAAGGGCGTCATTGTTGCCGGGTTCCCAATGTGAGCGTTTTATTGAGAGCTTGCACAGGATGATGGCTTACGCAAAGTATAATGCTTCTCTGTGATTTAAGATCTAAAAGGGTATGTTGAAAACGTTCGAGACAGGCTTGATCTAAATGTGCTGTAGCCTCATCTAAGAGCCAGAGGTGAGCGGATACAAGCCTTAATTTTGCAAGATGCGTTCGCTGAATTTCTCCGGCTGATAGGCTTCCGGCCGGTTGATGTGTTTTATGCCCCATCCCAAAGAAATCCAAAGCCTCTAAAATAATTTTTGTTTTTGGCTTTGTATAAAGAGCCATCCAATAGCGCAAATTTTCAAAAACACTCAACTCACCCAGCAACGGTATGTGGGATGAAATAAAACCAAGTGTAAGAGGGGTTTGGTGTAAGGGTTGTCCTTGCCATAAAAGTATTCCAGATGTTGGTTGAAGCATGCCTGCAATGATCTTAAGAAATGTGGTCTTACCCGATCCATTGGGTCCTTGAATCAAAAGACCGTCGGATGCATTGAGGGTTAAAGAGAGATCTTGGATGAGGGGGGTATGATTGCGGGTAAAGCTTACGTTTTCTATATGCAACATGATATTAAGTGCGTGCCATGGATTCAAGTTGAAGAAGAATTGAACGTAATCCTGTCATCTTTTCCTCATGCGTTGACCAATGTGTTAGAACCACGAGCTTATGATCTTGCCTCAAGCGTACCATGCCGTGGTGTGCTTGGATGTATTCAATAAGCTTTTCAGGACGCGGAAACTCATTCCGGTAGAAAGAAATGACCACACCCTTTTGCCCTAAATCAACTTTATCAATATGCGCCTTTTTAGACAAGACTTTGAGATCGATAATGGAGAGAAGATTTTTAAAGGTGTCGGGGAGTGGTCCATAGCGATCACACATCTCGTTTTCGAGATCGGGAATTTCATCGAGTTCTGTAATTTGGGCAATGCGTTGATAGAGTTCGAGGCGGGTTGCAAGATCTGTGACATACGTTTCAGGAATTAAAACAGGGAGCTCGAGATTTAATTGAGGCGTCCAAGTTGCTGTAGTCTCTTTTATTTGATCTGATGAATTTTCAATTTCATGGACGGCTTCTTCTAAGAG
>JBQCDM010000029.1:0-4963 GCA_051961235.1 Nucleicultricaceae bacterium (SeqCode) | reverse complement strand
CATCGATTCAGGATGATCTTCACACCACGCCCAAATCGATTGCATAGAAATTTCAGAGGCTGCAATAAGCCCACGCTCAACAAGCAGCGCCCCTATAGATTGATAAGGGCGTCCATTGGTCCCAGCATAGGCCACACGCTTCTTTGATTGGTCGGGATAGACCAAAACACCAGATCCTTGAATACTTAAAAAATAAGCCTCTCTCAAATCTTTTACATGAGCGATCTCAAGATTTTTAGAAGATAGCGCCCCTTCATAGATTTCTTTGCGAGTGACATAAGGCTTTAATGTTCCATCTTCCACAAATCCACCCACCCGATGCCCTGCAAGCTTTGGATTAATGACACCTAAATCTTCTATCAAAATTAAATCCGATGGCCTTCCATAGAGTGGCACTGAAAATGTTTCGGTTAGTTCAGTGGACGCTTCATACTCTGGCTCAAAGTATCCCGTGAATAAAAACGGATGATGGAGTTCTGTGCGTCGCACCGGGATAAAATGATCTTCAAAAAAAGTACGAAGCTTTTCCCCTTGAGGGCGGTGCGTTAAGAATGTTTCAAGGATTTTCCGCCAAAGACATTCATCTGCTTGAAAAAAGTGTGCTTTCAATCCACCATTCAAAAGATATTCCGCGGAGTGTACAAAGGCTTCAGTCACATCCTCTGGCCAAGCATAGTTTTGCCACTCACTGCTATCAAAGAGTGTTACACGCTCGAGCTGATTTTGGTGATCCTCATCAAGCCCCGATAGATATTCTGCTGTTGCGTGTGACATTATTTTTCCATCCTTATCACAATCCAGTTAGGATCAAGGCTGCATACGTCACGCTCAAAGGTAATGAGATCACGCAGCGTTTCTGTCTGATTCTCACTTCCTTCAATAATCTCACCTTTTGCATTATAAATCAGGTGAAATTGTTCGGATTCTATCTCCACAGTAATTCGCGCTTTTGTGTCTAATAATTCTAATTTACTAATTTCCATTTTATGGATTTTAAGCACTTGAGTCTTAAGTACTTCTCCTGCGCTTTGCCTATCTTCTATGTCTTGTTCTAGTTCTGCAAAAATTGAGTGAGAAAACAAAGTTTTCAACATCACGCGATCTTCTTTTGCAAAGCTCTCTAAAATCAATGAAAACGCACTCTCAGCGCCTTTCATAAAAGCATCTAGAGAGAATGCTGGATCTAAGTTACATATTTTTTCATAAACAACACGGTCTGTTTTTGAAAGATTGAGAGCCGCACGATCCTCTCTCTTTTCTTGAATCGACTCTTCCTCCGCAGCAACAGCCGTCTCTTTCACTTCAAAACGTTTGTTAGCAGACGCCCATCTATCAGGATCTTGAAACCCCTGCCGCTTTCCAAGCGTTGAATACAGCACATAAATCATAACAATGGCAATGCAGGCCCAAATCAGAACTTCTAGCATTTCGGAATCCATGCAGTATCCTTTTCAAATTTGATCATTCAATCATTATAATCTATACGAGTAAGACAAATACAGCTAGTATGTCCTCCAGATTTTTATTTTAGGGAGATTACAATGTCAAACACAACCGAATTAAACAGTGGCCAAGAGGGAGCAATGCCTATGGCTCCCATTATTATTAATGGTCAATATATTAAAGATTTGTCTTTTGAAAATCCGACACCACTCGAGAGCCTTTCTAACAGTAAAGAGATGCCCGAAATTAGTGTCAACGTTGATATTAAGGCTAATGGTATTCAAGACAATACGTATGAAGTTGCCTTATCAATTTCAGCTGATGCACAACGCAAAGATCAAAACGGCGATAAGAAACGCATGTTTCTTGTTGAGCTTGAGTATTCTGGTGTTTTCACACTCAATATTCCAGATCAAAACACCATTCATCCGATTTTGATGATTGAGTGCCCTCGCCTTCTTTTCCCTTCAGCACGCAGCCTCATTGCAACAGTAACGCGTGAAGCTGGATTCCCTGCTCTCTCATTAAACCCAATCGACTTTGCTGAGTTGTATCGTCAACAATTCCTCAAAGATCAGCCAATGGGCGCTGAGGGTACTACGAGCGGTTCCAAAACGGATCATTAATCTTTTCTAAAAGCGTTCTGTGCAATTCCAATTCTACTTCTGATGGTTCAAAAGGACGAATGGGACGCACAGGACGCTTATTCCGCCCCAAAATGGGATCCATATACTCTTCAACAGCTGCAGCACTTTGACCATTATCAAGACCAAACGTATGCTGCCTTCCGCCAATTAATTCTAGATAGACCGCCGCCAACAACTCTGAGTCAAGTAAAGCACCATGCTTCTCACGTCCGGTGTTATCGATTTCAAAGCGCCTACAGAGTGCATCAAGATTTGCAGGTGAACCTGGAAATTTTTCACGCGCCAAAAGAAGTGTATCAATGACTGAATCATGATCAACCAGCTTCTTATTGAGTTGTGCCAGTTCGTAGTTTAAAAATTTTAGATCAAAGCGCGCATTATGGATAATGAGCCGAGCACCATCAATAAACTCAAGAAAGGCATCCGCAACAGAAGAAAAAACAGGATAGCTTTTCAGAAAATCAATGGATAATCCATGAACATTAAAAGCTTCCGTTGGCATATCACGTTCGGGGTTAATATATTGATGATAAACGCGTCCTGTCGGCAGGTGATTATGCAACTCAATGCAACCAATCTCGACCAAGCGATGACCTTGAAATGGGTCTAATCCCGTTGTTTCTGTATCGAGAACTATCTCACGCATCATCGTTTATCCTTTACTACACAAATTCGTTAAGGCCTCAGCCACACGCCTTGCTGTATCCACGCGCGATCCACTTGTATCAATCACCCAATCCGCGCGCTGCTTTTTTACATCATCAGACAACTGTGTTTCAATAATTTGTTCAATCCGCACGTCTGTAAGATTTGAGCGTTTTTTAACCCGTTCACGCCTTAAGTGAGGCTCACACCAAGCCACCCACACAACATCAGAAATCGCATCATAACCCGTTTCATAAAGCAAGGGAATATCGATAAAAACCAGTTTTTTACTGTTCATTCGTTGATCTTGAAGAAATAAATCACACCGCAAACGCACAGCTGGATGCAAAATATTTTCGAGCGCTTTTAGACGTAGAGGATGTCCATAAATCTCATCCGCCAATTTTGCTTTATCAACAACACCGCCGATTACTGAATTAGGAAATTCGGAAATGATCGCACCGATAATCCCAGAATCAGAGTTTAAGAGATCGCGAACTTCGCGATCCGCATCAAAAACGGGAAATCCAAGCAGCCTTAAGATCCGTCCAATCGTTGATTTCCCCATGCCCAATGACCCAGTAATTCCAACAATTTTCATGAATTTCGATCCATTCACAACCATGTGTTAATAATTGATTAATCTTTGTGGATAACTATGCGCTTTTTACAAACCACTCACTTTTGGAGAATTTTATTCACACTTTATCCATTTGTATATAACTGAATAGTAGCGTGTGCATAAGTTATTCAGTAATCGCGGAAACGCATATTTTACTTTATTTTTTACCCACACTTACTTATGCTCAGCGTGTAGATAAACCTTACACACAGTACCAACAAAAACAAAAATATTTATATATATATTTTATATTAGGAGTGTTTTGTGCTCAGTCAGTCAAACAGAGAGACAAAAGGTCATAAGAGATTTCTTGATGTCTTTAAAAACCACACATCGCCTACTCCTGTTTGGTTGATGCGTCAAGCTGGACGTTATTTGCCAGAATATCGAGCCCTTCGCATGCAAGAGCCAGATTTTGTAAAATTTTGTATGACGCCTTCTTTAGCTATTGAAGCCACATTGCAACCGCTTCGACGCTTTCCCTTAGATGCCGCTATACTATTTTCGGATATTTTAACGATTTTAAAAGCACACGGAGCTGATTTAACCTTTGTTGAATCAAAGGGCCCCCAACTCACATGTCCTCCTCTCCCGCAGTTTATAGAGACATCCAAAACACAGACCATTAAAAATCTTTCCCCTGTTTTCGATATCATTCGAGCATTACGCGATCACCTTTCAGATGACGTTGCTTTAATCGGTTTTGCCGGTGCTCCCTGGACCTTGATGTGTTATTTGCTGAACGGTAAATCGTCTACAACTTTTGAAAATGCTAAAGATATTATTCTTAAAGATTTCTCACTTTCAGAAAAATTATGTGACGTTCTAACGGATCTCACCATTCAGTATTTATTAGAACAAATAAAATCAGGTGCTGAAGTCATACAAATTTTTGATTCGTGGAGTGGGGTGCTGCCTTATAGTTGGGTTGATTCCTTTTTATTACGTCCCTGGAAACGTATTGCATCAGCACTTAAGAGTGCGTTTCCTGATGTTCCTATTATTGCCTTTGTTAAGGGAGCTGGGGTTCTCCTTCCGACGTTTGTTGATGCGGTTGACGTTGATGCAGTTTCTCTTGATTCGTCTGTGCCGATTCCATTAGCTTTGTCTTTGCCTGAGCGTCTTGTGATTCAAGGCGGGATGGATCCAGCCTATGTGGTGCGTGGTGGCAGTGTCATGCGTGCAGAAGCACGTCGATATCTTGATGCATTTAAGGAGAGATCTTATATCTTTAACCTTGGACATGGTGTGCCCATGTCAACGCCAGCCGGGCATGTGGATGATCTCATTCGTTTTGTACGGGCAGAACGTACTTAGTCGTTGTTGTTTGAAGGAGTATTGATGGATGAGTAAGATTGCTGTTGTTCTTATGAATTTAGGCGCGCCTGATCAACTAAGTGCGGTTGAACCCTTTTTGATTAATCTTTTTAAAGATCCAGCGATCTTAAATTTTAAGATACCACAGCTGATAAGAACTATTTTGGCGCGACTAATTTCACGAAGTCGTGCCCCTTTTGCACGTGAAATTTATCAGCAGCTCGGTGGCGGGTCACCACTTTACGACAATCCTATTTTGCAAAAAAATGCTCTACCGCGCCTTCTCGGT
>JBQCDM010000028.1:0-2076 GCA_051961235.1 Nucleicultricaceae bacterium (SeqCode) | reverse complement strand
AAGGCTTTCTTCGCGCTACGCTAGAATCATCCTGCTGTTCTTCTTTTACCACACCTGAAGCATAAGTGGGTGCAGCGCAAATCGTGAAAAGAAGGGTGGCAAAAAAAGTAAAAAATAGGGTTTTCTTGGAAATCTTTTTTTGGGTCATTGATTAAATCCTCTTATTTTTATTTTCCGCATGGATTGCGGTTCTTAAGTACTAACAATTAGTTATCCAAAAATCTCCTCAAAAATCTAAATATCTCTTTTTTGCGTTTTTTCTCTAAATTTTGAAAAACAAGATAAATACTACAAGTAATTTGGATATTAAATACCATACTAATACTACACTCTACTTAATTATCCATATAAAATAAAAACTAATGACTAAGTGGAAATAAAATATTGACTTATTGTTTGCTTTTATTTACATTGATTTTGATTTAACTGAACTTCAACATCAGGATCTCTCGATGAACAAAATACTCTCCCTAGCAACTGCATTACTTATCACAACATCAGCTTATGCTACTAGAATTGACATTGCTCAAGATGGTGAAGCGTATGTTGTAAATACACAAAAAACTTTTAAGGGTGCTTTTAAAGCGAGTCTTTTGTCGTCAAAAGACGCTCAGCACCCTCTTGAAGAGAGAACCCTTGAAGTTTCTTTTAAGCCTTTGGCACAATTTACACGTGTGGAAGTTCCTGCATTCAGCCAATACGCAAGCGAGAACGATTTTATTCGATTCAGTGGTTCTATTTCCTTTGACGGGGCTACTATTGAGTTGAATGATTTTATACAACCTGGGCACATCACAAACGTAAAACTCAATATTAAATCAAGTCCATTGACAGCGACCTTTTTGGCTGGCAACGAAAGCTACTAAACTCTCGTCTCTAGAATTTTAAAAAAGCCCTCTTTGAAGGGCTTTTTTTATATCCAAAGTAAAAAATGGTCAAATATTCTATTTATCTTCATTAATAGTACATTAACATGCTGAAAGTATAATAACAAATATGGTGGTTATTATAACAAAGGTAAAATAATGCGTAAAATTTTCACTCAATTGTGGGCTGTTAGTCTTCTATGTTTGACTCCAGCTTTATTTAATACAAGTTCACTGTTTGCTTCTGCGGATATTGCTCATGCAGAGAAAAAAATTACAGTTGTGAACGAGTCAACGGATTCTATGGCGAGTGTTTTAGGGATTCTGCAACAACATGGGGTGAATCTTAAAGAAACAGCGTTTTTCTTTGACTTTGACGAAACAATAGCAACAAAGATTGCTGCTTGGAACGGGCACACCTACCATCTTCTTGCAAGTCCAGATTTATATCGCACCTATGGGACTGATTTTAGGAAAGCATTGAGTGACTTAAAACTTGATGCTAACTCTGATCAGCGCCTACTACGCCCAACAGATACTCTTGGTTTTTCTGCACATTATGTAGTGTTAGACGATTCAATCACCTCACTTATCACGCACCTAAAAACTGAAGGCGCACATGTGGGTGTGTGCTCAGCCTTAGCAGCAGATGCAACCAAATTAGAGATGCTGAGAAAAGTAGGCATTGACCCCAACGATTATACGTATGCATCGGGCGGTAAAGCAGCAACTATCGAGCAATATCTACAACATAATTTGTTGGGACAAAAAATCTCAACGATTGTTTTGATCGATAATAGCTTTCCATATGCTCTTAAAGCTTACTCAGAAACTATGGGCCCATTGGCAAAGACGCTTCCACAAACAAAAGATGTCCCTGAAATTAAAATTATCGGCATTGAATTTACTAAATTTAATAAAATGGCAACAACTCAAAATATGAAAGAAGAGCTAGAAACTATGATGGGAGCATTGGGCATCAAATAGCTGAGCATCCATCAGCTATGTAAAGCACAAAAAGATTCTCTCTCATTTTATAAAAATAGAATGGACTAAATCAGAAGAAATATGATAGGGGTGAGGCCATACAAAGCTCACCCTTAACGTGCTCAGCACACAAGAATAAAAGATCTCCTCAACCGCCTCCAGCTAATCGATCATGTCCCACATTTTGAAATATTCGTCCGGCATATAATTGAGCCTTAATGTT